>JAWWBS010000032.1 GCA_033720895.1 Gammaproteobacteria bacterium | reverse complement strand
TGCAGCTGGCTGGTCGCAGAGGCAGCGGGATCAACCTTGGGCGCAGTGGATTCGGCCTGCTCGCCACCACAGGCGGCCAGCAACAGGGTCATGAGGGATACGGCGAGCAGCTTGCGAATCATGGGTGTCTCCGAGATCGAAAGTGGCGAAGTTCACTATCTTGTCCGGGGGTGGGGAGGGAGTCAAACGGGTGACCCTGGTCGGCTTCCAGAGCGTTTTGCCTACCGCTTTGCAGCATTGCGAAGGGCTTGATACCTGCGCCTGCGGCGCGAGGCATGTTCCTTTTCTTTGCGTGGCCAAAGAAAAGGAACCAAAAGAAAGGCCACCCGGTCGGCCACTTCTTCATCTCTTTTGTGCCTGCGGTACTCGTCTCGGTCGGCGCGCGGACAACTCGCTCGCAAGCTCGCTCAGGCACGTCCGCGCTTTCTCCCTCCCTCGCCTGCGTTCCTCGGCGGCCTCCAACGGGGTTGGAGAGGTGGCGTCCTTAGCCTAGTTGGCGTAAACAGTATTCCCGCGTCGCAGTGAGATGGATCGTGGGTTGCTATTGCCTTTCGCGCGACTGTAGCCGCCGAGCATCGCAGGGCATGGCGGGTCGCAGAGCGAGACTGTTTGAGGCCGAAGGCCGAGTTGTCGAGCGTGCCCGTCAGGGCCGAGAAGCGCAGGGTACGGCGCAAAGCGCCGCGGCGGGATTGGAGCGCAAAGCGCTTTTGGTTACTTTTGGCGCAGCAAAAGTAACCCGCCTCAGCTGCGTAGCAGCGGGCGGAATGCTTTTGCTATGGGTGATGCTCAGGTCGTCAATTCGCCGACGTCGCGGATTTCAGGATGAGATTCGAGGATGTCCTTCAATGCACTTCTGAGTGGCTGAATAACCGGACGTGTGTCGATCTTGCGGAACCATCGCCAAATGAGAGGCTTTTCCGGGATCGTGAAAACGCGAAACCTGTTCTCGGAGTTTTTTTCGTCAAAATTTCCGCATCCGACATAAAGTCGGTAGCGATCGTTCTTCAACTCAAGGCACCAACCCCAGTCTTCCGGGAAGACGTTTTCGACAACGTACTCGCGTTTCACCAACTCGCTTGCAAGCATGTCGGCAAGTCGCTTGCCGAAAAGACCGGGATTGACGATTTCATCTTCATCTGGCAGCGGTGGGAATGCATCCGAAACCAGCGTTATCAATGGCCATTCGGAAGGCAACTTACCAGCACTCCATCACTTCATCCATCGGGAAGTCGAGACCGACACGCTCCCAGACATCATTGACGCGCTTGATGACGGGCTCGGCCTGCTTGATCCATTCCGGGTGGCGGTCCCGCTTGTCGAAGACCTTGAACTCGCTTGGGGCCTGGCCGGATTCGAAGCGCGTGTGCCAGCGCTGGGACACGGCTTCCATGCGTTCCTTGCCGTAGGCCACGATGTCGATGTTCTTGTTGGCCGACAGGCCGGTGGTTGCGACGTAGTAGTGGTACTGCTCCCAGTAGCGGAGATAGGCGTCGAAGTAATCCATCTGGAAGATTTCCTGCTGGCCGACACCGGTGTAGGTCAGGTCGCGACGCACCCATTCCTCGATGTTGCCGCGCACCGCGAACTTGCCGTTCTCCGGCAGGCCGCCGGACTTCTCGTAGGTCGAGATGGCCGAGGTGACCGGGTGGCGCACGGTAAAGAGGTGATCGACGGCAGAGCCGAGCACTTCCTGGAAAAAGCCGCCGGCATAGGAACCCTTCAGGAGCTTTTTCGGTACGACGATCTTGCCCATGTGGGTCTTGGCCTGGCCGAAGTAGATTTCGACCATGGTGAGGAACTCGGCCATGGTCGCGAGGCTCATGGTCCAGGAATTCGCGCCCGGCTGGAAACGGAAGGGACCGGCCTCCGGGAAGCCGTCATGGGCGATCACGTTCGGTACTTTCTCCGGGTCGTAGCCCAGGCCGCGGTACAGCTCCTTGGTCAGGTAGGAACCGCCGTTGCGCGGCACGCCGATGACATTGATGAAATGGAAGCGCGACTGGATTTCCTTGATGATCGGCGTCTGGCCGGCCAGCAGGGCGAGAAAGATCTGGTAGGAACGGCCGATGCACTGCTGGCCGACTTCGGTCTTCATCACCTTCTCGGCATTCTCGGCGGCCTTTTCAAGGATGGACTTGTGCTCCTGGCTCAGCTCCTCGGACAGCTGGTCATGCCACTGCGCCTTGCCGAACGGCTTGTTCTCGACAATGTGCACCAGGAAATCGACGAATACTGGCGATACCGGGATTTCCTTGTCCGAAATCTTGATCTCTACGCCCATCGATGTGTCTCCGCGTTATTCGCTTGAATTCAGTCGTTGTTCAGTTCTGGGTGGTCGGTGTTTCGGTGTTGCCGGGTCGCCCCTTGGCCGACGCGATATCCAGCAGCCGCTGGAAATTGTCCAGCGACATCATGTGCGCGTAAATCCGCGACAGCCGGCCCTTCTTCATCATCTGCTTGATGGTCTTGTCAGGCAGGGCGTTCAGCTTTTCCTCGCTGACACGATACATGCCGCCGAGCTGCAGGTCGCCACCCTCGCGTCGCATGGCGCGGGCCGTGAAGGGTTCCAGCAGGTCGAGTTCCTGCAGCTGCTTGCACAGCAGCACGGTCTGTTCGCGCGCGCCTTCGAAATCCTGGATCAGCTTCTGGATCTGTTCCCACTCGGCCGATGGCTTTTCCTGTGCGTCCATGTAGGGCTTGTCGGCATCCACCAGGCCCGAGGGGTCGACGGCAATCAATGACTGCGGCTCGCTGGCCGGTTCATTGCTCACTTGCACGGCGAAGAACGGCCAGCGCCGTACCCAGGCGGGAATGTAATTGCCGACTTCCCAGTCGCCGTTGTCATCGACAAACAGGTTGTCGGCCTCGTTCAGGCCGACGATGGCCAGCGGCAGGTAGCTGCCGCTGCGCTGGTCCTTGCCGAAGGCGACCGGGTAGTGCTTCGCCGCCTGGAAAAATTCCGGCGCGGTAATGAATATCGAGTTCAGCTCGCGGGCAAACGCGGCCAGCCCGCTGGCGGGCCTTGCCTTGCCTTGCAGCTGTTCCTTCTCCAGCGGCACCAGGTCGGTGTAGCCGGGCGGGACGGGGAGTCTGTCGCTCATTGCAGTCCTTGTTGCCTTTTCATGTCAGCATCACGGCAAAACGGCGGCCGCCAGGTAAATGCGCCGCCGCCGTTGCTGCCCGCCGGGCCTGAAGGCCGGCGTGGAAAATCACTCGCCGCAGTTCTCCGGATCCGGCATCGGGTCCTGGGCCAGTACCCGCGGTCGCCTTGGCAGGCGCTGGCCAGGACTGCTGGCATTCGGGGTGAAGCTGTACTGGCCAGCGTCGGTGTCGACCGAGCCCGCGCCATTGACCGTCACGATGCCGCCATCGAATACACCGGCGTACAGGCCATCGGCGGGTGGCGGGGTGACGTCCACGCAGTCGCCGGCGCAGAGGCGCACTTCGAAATCGGTGCCACGGATACCGATGGTCGCCACCGGGGTGCGAACCTTGTAGCGGTCCTTGTTCTCGCGACCGATCAGGCCGGTGATGGCGCGGAAGCCGCCTTTCAGCAGGCGGAACACGGCATTGCTCTCCTCCTCGCTCTCCACGGCCTGGCCGCTGCGACCGCTGCGCGCATTGGCACGCTCGGCCGGGTCAACGACTGCCGGGGTGGTCTTGTAGGCCTCGATCTGGAAGCGCGTGTTCGGGCGCAGCAGGATGCGGCCACCATCCGTGAATTTCACGTTGAGGTAGGAATTCGGACCGGTGTTGATGACCTCGCCGGCATAGACATTGCCGTTCTTGGCCAGGCCGCGAATGTTGCCGTCCATGTCGGCGGCCGTGGCGCGCCCGGTCAGCAAGGTGATGCGGCCGGCGGTTTCGGCGGCCAGCAGGCTGCCTGGCAGGGACAGCAGCAGGGCAAGGGACAGGACGAGCAGTGGTTTCATCGTTTTCATGAGCAGGTCAGCTCCTCATCCATGGTGTCCTGGCGAATCAGGGAGTCGTCCTCTTCCTCGATACCGGTTTCGTCATCCGTGTCTTCGCCTTCCTCGTCACCTTCTTCCTCGCCTTCCGAGCTGTCCGTGCCATAGAGGTCCGCGAGTTCGCCTGCGGTGTTCTGGCTGACATCGATTTCGTCGGTCTGTGGCGTTTCGAAGCCGCCGCTGAGCAGGGTCTGCAGGTCCTTGACGATGCCGGTCGTGATGATCTTGTCGAGCCCGGTCACCGTGCCGTTGGTCAGCAGGAAGACATTCGTGCTGCCCACGTCGATGGTGCCGTTCTGGCCGGCCAGGATGTCGCCGGTGTTATTGGTGCTGCCCAGCGCCACGGTCAGCCCGGCAAACAGGCTGAGGTGGTCCGCATTGGAGTAGTTCACCGTGCTGGTCGCCGCGGCCGTGTTTTCCAGGCCAATGCTGGAGGCCGTGCTGCGGCTGGTGAGCTGCACCAGGGTATCCGGATCGGAACCGCTAAAGCTGGCCAGCGACAGGGTGTTGCTCTTGATCAGTAGGTAGCTGCCGCTCAGGACTAGGTCCCCGAGAATCACGTTGTTGCCCGAGAAGTAGGCATTGGGTGTGGTCGAGGTCGGGGCCAGGGCATCGCCTGCCAGCAGGCTGACCAGCAATGCATCACCCGATTCGCCCGCAATGGCGCCGGAGCCCACGGTTATCGCGAAGCCTGGCAGGTTGATGTTGCCACCGGCCGTGATCGCGAGTGCATCGGCAACCAGCGAGCCCGGCGTGGTGGCACCGTTCACGGCGCCACCGGCGTCCAGGGTCATCGACCCGCCGGCCTGGAAGTCCACACCGTTGATGGCCAGGCGATTGCCGGCCGCGATGTTCATGTTGCCGGCGGCCAGCAGGGTGGCGTTGTTCAGCCCCAGGCCGGTGCCGGCCGTGATCTGGATGTTGTTGGCTGCCATGTACAGCGGGCTCGGCAGGACCAGCGGCGATCCGTCGCCGCGGACCGAGTTGAGGAACTGCATGGACTCCGGGATGACCAGGGTATAGCTGCCACCCGCCGTGATGGCCACGTCGCCGCTGACATCGAAGCTGCCACCGACATGTGCGCCGCCCGCGGCATTGATGGTGATACTGCCGTTCACCGTGGCGGGACCGGCAGCGGCATCGATGCCGAGCAGGGCATTGCCGACCACGAAGCTGCTTGGCGAGCCGCCAAAGAAGGCCGCACTCTGCACATCGTAGCTGCCGTTCGCGACGTCGATGTTGATCGAGCCCGTCTGGACGGTGTTGCCGGTGAGCATGGCGCCGGCACCACCAATGCCGCTGATGTTCACGTCACCGACGACCAGGGCATTCGAAGCCGAGAAGCCCATGCCGGCGATGAGGCCGGGACCGACCAGGCTGAAGGTGGACGAGGTGCCCAGTGTCACGTTGTTCATGACTTCGGTCACGGCAATGTCGACGCCGGAGGCGGCGATGCCGATATTGCCAACCGTCAGCGATGTTCCCGAAATGTTGCCGCCGGTAATCGGCCCGGTGAGCGTGAGGTCCCCGATGCTGACGGCGCCCGGGGTTGTCAGTGCGCGGATGGCGACATTGGCCTCGCCATAGCTGCCTGTCACCGTGCCAGTGGTGTTGATGGTGTTGCTCAATGAATCGATGGAGCTGCGATCGATATCACCGCTGCGCATGCCGGCCGTCGCGGACACGTTCATGTTGAGCGTGTTGATGGTCGTGCCGAACAGTTCGACGCGAGCCGAGCCAAGGGCGGACACGGAGACATTGCCGAGATCGATGTTGCTGGCGTCCGTGTCGATGCCCAGGGAGCCGTTGAAATTCACCATCCGCACTTCGGCGACGCCGCCATTGAGGGTGCCGGAGGTGATCGACGGTCCGCCATCGACTTCGCCGTTGTTCGGATTGAACGGTCCGTCAGATGCATAGGGGTTGCCCGTGCCGCTGCGCGTGAAGGTGCCGCCCGTAGCGGTGTTGTTGATGTCCTGCACCGTGATGTTGTCGGCCAGGAACTGGAGATTGGCAAAAGCCTGGCCGGTAATCGAGATGCTGCCGAAATTGATCGTGCCATTGCCGGAGGCATCGCCGACGGCCATGCGCGCACCGCCACCATTGCGGGTGTCGTTATAGCCGAAAGCGCTGCCCGCGATGAAATCGGAGCCGGTCGCGGTCACTGTTCCGACATCTGCAAAGGCTTCGACATCGACATTGCCGCCAGTGACGCTGGCGAAGTCGAACAACTCGATCTGCACCTGGGGTGCAACGATGGACAGGTTGCCCATTGCCAGGGATCCGGGGGCAAGGCCGAGGTCGTTGGCCTGCAGGCGGAACGCGCCGCCGGAGGTAACGGTCTCGGTGGCCGCACTGGAGTAGCTCGAGGTGATGACGGTCGACGTCCTCACGAAGGATGCGGCTGCGACATTGGCGGTGACATCGCCGACCGTCAGCCCGGCGGCATTCAGCTGGACGTCTCCGAAGCCGGCGGCATTGACCGTGATGTTGCCCATCGTGATCGTGCCGTTCTGGGTTTCGGCGCGCAGCCGCGCGGCGCCCAGGTTGCCGGTGTAGGATTCCGTGCCGCCCTCGATGCTGTTGGTTGCACCCGTCACATTGCCGGCGATGCCATTCAGGCTGACATCACCGTTGACCGTGATGGCATCCGAGTTCGAGAAGATGGTCTGGAACTCGAGCGCTGCGCCGACGATGGTCGTGCCTCCGCCACGGCCGGTCACGGAAATGTTGCCGTCGACCGTGATGTTGCCGCCACCGCCACCATTGGTTGCCAGCGTCACGAGGCCGGTGCTGCTGGCATTGTCCACGGTGATGGCGCCGGTCACGAGATTGCCCGGCGTGTACACCGCTGCAAAGCGTCCGGCGCTGATGTTGCCGACGGTGAGCGGTGCGGTCGTACCCGAGCCACCCCCGCTGAAGACCTGCAGCGAGACGTCGCCATTGACGGCAGAGACGTTGCCGATGTTCACGTTGGCCAGCGAGCTGCCGCCGAAACCGTTCACATTGATCACTACATCGCGGTTGGCCGGGGCGGTGCCGTTGGCGGTCAGGTTGCCCATCGTGACATTGATGCTGCCGGCACCCGAGGGCGCGAAGGCGGCATTGATGTGGTTTGCCGTGATGTCACCGAATGACTGGTTGGTTGCGCCACTGCCGTTGATGTTGACCGAGTTGCCGGCCGTGATGTTGCCGGTGAAGATCTCGAAGCCGCTCAGGGTGACGTTGTTGCCCGCCACGTAGTCGACGAGATTGCCGGCCGTGTTGAAGATGTTGGCATTGGCAATGATGTCGCCCGTCGTGGCCGTGATGGTGTAGCTGCCACCACCGAAGAACAGGCGGGCCGGGCTGGCGCCGAAGTTCACGTCGCCCAGCGCGGTGATGTTGCCGTTGATGTTGATCGAGCCGGTGGAGGCGCCGCCGGCATTGGCAAGGAACGAGCCGGATGAGGCATTGACGTTGCCCAGCAGCGTGATTACACCTTCGCCACCCGCGAAGGTATTGCTGGCCTGCAGCACGATGTCTCCGCCATTGACGGAGCCCAGCGTCATGTTGCCGGCAGCGTTGTTGCCGGTGGCAGTGACACTGATGTTCGCCACGCCACCGGTATTGATGTTGCCCGCATCGAGCAGGGCATCGCTGCCGGAAATGCCGATGGTCACGCCAGTGCTGGCCGTCACCGTGGCCGGTCCGGTCAGCACGCTGCCGGTGTAGTTGCCGAGGTGTACATGGCCCTGGCCGGTGTTGTTGCTGATGACGACCGCGCCGTTGTTGGCGGTGATGTTGCCGGCATTGATCACGCCCGCACCGTTGACTGCCGTCAGTGTCACGTCACCGGTCGCGGCGCTGATGTTGGCGGCGAGGAAGCTGGCTTCCGGGGTGCCGACGCCGAGGTCGATGCGACCGCCCAGCGAGCTGACGGCATTGGTGGTGATGGTCACCGACGAGCCGATGATGGTGCCGCCGATTTCGATGTCCGCGGTGCTCGGGTTGAAGCCGGCGAGGTCCGTGGCGGAAACGTTGATCGCGCCCAGTGCGTTGATGCCGCCACCGACGGTGACGTTACCGCCCGCGTCGGCAGTACCGGTGATGTGCTCGGCGGAAATGGTGACCGGACCACCGCTGGCGCTGATTGCGCCACCCACCGTGATGTCGCCGCCACCGCTGCCATTGGCTTGTGCATCCAGCAGGATGCTCTGTCCGGCAACACTGCCGGTGACGTTGATGCCATTGCCAAAGCCGCCCGTGTAGATGGTGACGGCCCCGGAGGCATTGATGTTGCCGTTGTAATTGAACGCGTTGACCCGCGAGGCCGACGTGCCGAACTGCACCAGGCTGCCGCCGATCGTGCCATTGCCGGTGATCGTGATGGTGCCGGGTGTCCGGACCACGCCGTTCACGTTCACCTGGCCGGCATGCAGGATCAGGCCGCTGGAGAAGAAGCCGCCGCCAAACGACACCAGGCCGGTTGGCGATGTCTGGTTGATACCGGCCGCCAGCACCAGGCCGGCGGAGGCACTGTTGTTGGTGCCGGTGATGACGATGCTGCCGGCTGGCGCGACATGGATGTTCGCCGTACCGCTGAGCTGCACGTTGCCGTTGATTGCCACGTCCTGGACGTTGCTGCTGGTGACACTGCTGCCGATGTCGGCGTTGACGCCGGTCAGGTCGCCATTGATGGTGACGAGGTTGGCAGTGTTGATGTTCACACCCTGTATGAACTGGCCACCGATGGTGACGTTGCTGCCCGCATCGATGGTGGCGCCGGCACCGAAGGCGACGTTGCCACCGGCGCTGCCGGCAATGGATACGCTGCCCGCCACGTTGATCGGCGCGTTGATGGCGGTGAGGCCGGCCGGGCTGTTGTTGCCGACGATGAAGCTGGTGCCGGTGATGGAACTGCCGGTGACGCTCACGCCGCTGGCATTCAGCGGACCTGCGGTGATGATGCCGCCACCGCCGATGCCGGCCGTGGCCGAGACGGTCAGGTTGCCACCGGCCGTGACGTCGAGGACGTTGATCGATCCACCCGTGCCGGTCGCGCCGGGGCCGCTGGCCGTGATGATGATGTTGCCGCCGCCCGATACAAGGCCGGTGATGTCGATGGTGCCCGGGCCGGAGCTGCTGCCATCGGCAGTGATGCTCATGTTGCCGATGGTCGCATTGACCGAGCCATTGATGTTGATCGCGCCGCTGCCGACGTTCAACCAGACGGCATTGCTGACATTGACGTTGCCGTTGACGGTCAGGCCGCGGACATTGGTGATCGCGCCGCTGGTGCCGGCATAGAAATTCGTGCCGACGATGTCGCCGTTGTAGGTCACGCCGGTCAGCGCCGTGTAGACATAGGCGTTCTGGATGTTGCCACCGGTGATGTCGACGGTCGTATCGACATTGATCGAATCCAGCGAGCCGAATACCACGCTGCCGCTGCCGGCATTGATGGTCACGCTCGCGGCGCGCGCCGCGCTGGTGCCGATGCCCGGCAGGCTGATCGCGGCGTCCGTGCCGCCGCCGACAATGCTGGCGGTGAAATTGCCCGCGACGTTGATGTCATTCAGGCCATTTGAGAGCGAGATCTGGTGCGAGGCATCGGGATCGCTGGACGGATTGACCGTCACGCCCGAGCCGCCGAACACGCCACCCGCCAGGCCCAGGCCGAAGCTGGTCGTGCCGCCAGTCGCGACATCGCCAATGTACAGCGACAGGTCACCCGAGCCGGTTGCGCCCAGCGTGACGCCGCCGATGGCGTTGTCCCAGGTGATGGTTTCCGAGGCGACCAGGGTGACGTCCACGCCGAGATTCAACTGGCCGGTGATCCAGCCGGTCGTGACCCGCGTGACGTCTTCGGAATTCTGGTAGAACAGTGGCGTGAAGTTCCAGGTGTAGCTTGACGCCGTGTAGGCAGGCGCCGCTGCACCGGTACCCATCGCAATGTGCTGCGGGTCCATGATCAGCGCGCCGCCCGCGGCGATGTGCTGCATGCCGGCCAGCGCCACACCGCCGTAGCCCGACACTTCGATGGTGCCGCCGGTCGCGCCCTGCGCGGAAATGGTGTTGCCGGCCAGCTGGTCGAGCTGTTCTTCGGCGATGAAGCGCGCATCGCCGGCATCGAAACCGGCATCACCATCGACGGTCTGCACGCCGCCATCGGCCAGGATCACGTCCTGGTTGCTGCGAACCATCATCTGGCCGCCGTCACCGTCCACGCCGGAGGCATCCAGCGTGCCGGCGTTCTCGACATCGCCACCATGGCCGACCAGCCAGATTTCGCCACCGACATTCTCGATGGCATTGGCGCGCACCAGGCCTTCGTTGTTCACGGCGGTGGCGACAAGGTCGTTCGCCACGCGTGCGGTCATCACCACCATGCCGCCATCAGCCAGCAGCGAACCGGCATTGCGCACGCCGGAGGCATCGGCCAGCGTCGATTCGCTGACGGAGAAGTTCACCAGGCCATCGCCCTCGAGGTCGACGGTAAGGTCGTTGCCGGATACCAGGCCGACGGTACCGGCCATGGCGGTGACGACGCCGTTGTTCTCGGTGAAGTCGCCGGCCAGCAGCACGTAGCCGCCGTTGCCCGCGGTGATGGTGCCGTCATTGATCACCTGTCCGGTGCTGGTGTCGGCCAGCACGCGGTTGAAGCTGTAGTCACCCGCGATGAAGTCCTGGTCACTGATGTCCAGCGTGGTGGCCAGCAGGCCCTGCACGTCGATGGACGCACCTTCCGCAAAGAACACGCCCTGCGGATTGACCAGGAAAACCTGGCCGTTGGCCTGGATCTGGCCAAGGATGTAGCTGGCGTCGCCGCCCAGCACGCGGTTCAGGACGATGGAGCTCGCGCTCAGCTGGTCGAAGATGACGTATTCGTCGGCACCGACGTTGAAGCTGTCCCAGTTGATGATGGCGCGGTCGGTCAGCTGGTCGATGTGCGTGGTGGTGGTGTTCGGGTTGGTGATGAAGGCGTTGCCGTGAACGACTTCGCCGCCCTCGGGGCCGGCGAGTGCAATGCCGGGAATGCCGAGCAGCGCGACCGAGGCCGGTTTGCGCAGCAGGCTGCTGATTGTCCGACCGAGGTCGATCCGCTTTGCAGGCTTCTTGTTCATGTCGTCATCACTCATCAGAACCTCACCATCACGTTCGCCCAGACATGGCCATCATCGTCTTCGTTAAGCGATGTGTGATTGTCGATCGGCGCGGCATACACCACGCTGCCGGTGAAACGATCGGTTTCACCGCCAAAAATCAGGCCGGCACCGGCACTGCCGAGTTCACCCTCGACATCGGTGCTCGGGTCCTCGCCCGGCAGCAGTTCGCGCTTGGCCGTGCCGCCGTCGACGAACACGGTCGCGGCGATGGGGAACTTGCCGGCACGGAAATAACGGCGCAGTTCCAGGCCCAGGTAGGCGCCCTGGTCACCGCGCAATTCCGAGGGGAAGTAGCCACGCACCGAGAACGGGCCACCGAGGGAAAATTTCTGCGAATCCACCAGCGGGTCGGAGGAGTGCACGACCGTGGCGCGGCTGTAAAACAGCCAGTTGCTGCCGAAGGGCAGGCTGAGACTGCCGTCGAGGCGCAGCTTGGCCTGCTGCGCATCCGACTGGATGTCGGTCACGGTGCTTTCATTGGCCTTGCCGTTACCGGAGACCAGGGCGGAGAAGGTCCAGCCAATGCGCGAGGTGGTCAGGCCGCTGGTGAAAATGCCGAGTTCCAGCAGCGTCAGTTCGGTGGCGTTGTTCGGCAGCAGCGCGTCGGCAATGAAGGATTCGGTCTCGAAGCTGTAGACCGCAGCATTGAACACCACGTTGCGGGTGCGGGTGCGCGAGATCGGCTGGATGTAGTCGACGCGCGTCGTCGTGTTGTCGCCCTCGATGCCAAGTGCGGCAAAAACGTCACCCTCGACTTCGTAATCGGCGCGGTTATAAGTGAAGCGCAGGCGACCACCGTTGTTGGTGACCGGGAAGCCATAGGCGATGTTGCCGTAGGTCAGCAGGCCATCTTCGGAGGCCAGCACGGTGCCGTTCAGGCGATCACCGAAACCGCCAGGGTTGTTGATGAAGGCATTGGCGGTCAGGCGAATCTGCCCGAGTTCCTCGCGACCGTAGTTGTCGAGACTGGCCGTCCCCTCGAAGCGGTCTTCGGCCACGCGGAAAGCGATGTTGGATGTGCCGTACTCGGTGCCCGGCTTTATCACGGCGCGGGCCTCCAGGCCCGGCAGGTCGTTCAGCAGCAGCACGGCGGTTTCCATGCGCTTGTTGCGGTACAGGTCGCCCGGTTGCAGGCTGGCAAAGCGTTTCGCCAGGAAGCCGAAGCTGTAGCGCTCGTTGCCGGCAATGCTGACGCCGCCAATGCGGCCTTCGATGATCTCGATGCGTACCGTGCCGCTGTTCAGGCGCTGGGCCGGAATGACCGCAGAGGCCAGGCCGTAGCCGGCATCGCGGTAAAGCTGGGTAATGCCATCGGCTGCCGCATAGATCTGCGTCAGCGACAGCTGCTGGCCGGTGTAGTTGGCGAGCAGCGCTGCGAGATCGGCATCGGAAAAGACGGTATTGCCGACGAAGCTGAAGGTATCGACCCGCACGGTCGGGCCGGCCGGTGCAGCGGGCAGCGACGGGTCGGTGGTTTCGGGCTCGGGAACCGGTTGCGGCAGGGGAAGGGCGGGTGGACGCTGCTGGATGGAATCCTGGATGGCGCCCGGTGACACGGGCGTCCCTGCCTGCACCGGCAGGAATGCAACAGCGACGGTCAGCGTCGCGAGGCTCAGGAATGGCCTGAGTCGCTTACGATTAAACACGGATTTTGCCCCCTCTATCCCTGCAATACGCGGTGGCACTGCGGATTTCCCCTCAGGGACTTTATACCGTTTTTCAGGGTTTGTTTGTAGCCCGGATAAGGTGACGCGGTTCACTTTTTTGCCTATCTGGACAATCCTTGCCCACTCTTGCACAAGCCCCGGCAGGTGCGGGCTGCTGGCTGCGCCGGGCGGCGACTTTGATGGTCTTGGGGAGGCGGATTAGGTATTATTCCGGCCTCTGCGCGGGGGGCTGGATTCACCGTCCTGGTGATCGCCTTCCGACTGGCAAGCGAACCCTATATATAAGTGTCTGATTGCAACCTGGAGCCGTTGAATGGGAAACCGTACACCCTTGTATGAGCAGCACGTTGAAATGGGCGCCCGCATGGTCGATTTCGGTGGCTGGGACATGCCCGTCAATTACGGTTCCCAGATCGAAGAACACCACGCCGTGCGCCAGGATGCCGGCATGTTCGATGTCTCCCACATGACGGTGGTGGACCTTGCCGGTGAACGCACGCGTGATTTCCTGCGCTATTTGCTGGCGAATGACGTGGCCAAATTGCAGACGCCAGGTAAAGCGCTTTATACCTGCATGTTGAACGAAGATGGCGGTATTATCGACGATCTTATCGTCTACTTCCTCGCCGAGGATTTCTTCCGGATGGTGGTCAATGCCAGCACCCGCGACAAGGACCTGGCGTGGATCGAGAAGCAGGCCAAGGCGTTCGATGTCGAGGTTACCGAGCGCAGCGACTATGCCATGGTCGCCGTGCAGGGCCCGCAGGCCCGCGACAAGGCGGCCACCGTGCTGCCGGCCGCGCACCGCGAGGCGGCGCTGGCCTTGAAGCCGTTTTCGGCCGTGGCCTGCGATGAATGGTTCGTGGCTCGCACCGGCTACACCGGTGAGGATGGCTGGGAAGTCATGATCCCGGCAGAGCAGGTTGCCGAGGCATGGCAGGCATTCGCCAGGGCCGGTATTGCACCCTGCGGCCTGGGCGCACGCGACACCCTGCGCCTGGAAGCGGCGCTGAACCTTTACGGCTCGGACATGGATGAATCCACCACGCCGCTCGTGTCTGCGCTGGGCTGGACCGTGGCTCTCGAGCCGGAAGACCGCGATTTCATCGGCCGCAAGGCGCTGGAGGCCCAGAAGTCAGCTGGCGTGCCGCAGAAGCTGGTCGGCCTGGTGCTGGAGGAGCGCGGCGTGCTGCGAGGCCACCAGAAGGTCGTGACCGAGGCCGGCGACGGCGAAGTCACATCGGGTACTTTCTCGCCGACGCTGCAGCGCTCGATCGCGCTGGCGCGGATTCCGAAGGACGCCGGCGAGACGGTGCAGGTCGAGATTCGCGGCAAGCAGCTGGCCGCACGGGTGGTGAAGCCGCCGTTTGCCCGCAATGGCGAGGTGAAGGTGGCGCTGTAAGCGCAGGAACAGGACGTCGCGGGGGTCGAATCCGGCCGCCGAGACACGTACGATTCAACTTTGGACGCGGCCCTTGCCAGGGCCCCCGGCAGCGGTTCGCTCCCGCGGTCGTCCGGACAGGATTTGTGGAAAATTTGCAGGAGTCAGCAGCATGAGCAACGTACCCGGTGAACTGCTTTACACCAAGTCGCACGAGTGGATTCGCAAGGAAGACGATGGCAGCGTGACCATCGGCATCACCGACCATGCGCAGGCAGCGCTGGGCGACCTGGTTTTCGTCGAGGCGCCGGAAGCCGGTGACTCCGTGGATGCCGGCGATGCCGTGGCCGTGGTCGAATCGGTCAAGGCCGCTTCCGACGTCTATGCGCCGATTGCCGGCGAGATCCTGGCGGGCAACGATGACCTGGCGGACACGCCGGAAAGCGTCAACACCGATCCTTACGGCGAAGGCTGGATCATGAAGCTCAAGCCTGCCGATGCGTCCGACCTCGACGGCCTGATGGACGCGGCTGCCTACGAAGCCACCCTGGACGACTGAAACATCGAGCGCGCTGGCGGCCTGCCTGCTTGGTCCGGGCGCCAGCGCCATTCCCCCTCAACCCGCACTTCTATTCGGTAACGCACAATGCCTTTCATTCCGCATACGGAAAAAGATATCCGCGACATGCTCGCGACCATCGGTGTCGACAGCGTCGAAAAGCTGTTTGACGAGATTCCCGCCGAGCTGCGCGTGGACGACCTGCCGGGCGTCCCCGAGGCAGCCAGCGAGATGGAAATTTCGCGCATCATGCACGAGCGCGCCGCGAAGGACGGCATGGCGCTGAACTTCATCGGTGCCGGCGCCTACGAGCATCACATTCCGGCCGCCGTCTGGGAAATCACCACGCGCGGCGAGTTCTATTCGGCCTATACGCCTTACCAGGCAGAGGCCAGCCAGGGCACGCTGCAGCTGCTGTACGAATTCCAGACCATGATGGCCTCGCTGACCGGCATGGAAGTGTCGAACGCATCGCTTTACGACGGTGCGACCTCGCTGGCCGAGGCGAGCCTGATGGCCGTTCGTGCGAATCGCAAGTCGAAGTCCAAGAAAATCCTGCTGCCGGCAACGGTCAATCCCTTGTACCGCAAGGTGGCCAAGGCCATCTGCACGACGCAGGACATCGAATTCGTTTCGCTGCCCTATGACGCGAAGACCGGTGTCACTGATCTCGATTCGCTGAAGCAGTACGACGGCGAGGACATCACTGCATTGGTGATTCCGCAGCCGAACTTCTTCGGTCACCTGGAAGATGGTGATGCGATGACCGACTGGGCGCGGGCCAACAATGTCATGACCATTGCGGTCGTGAACCCGATGGCGCTTTCCATCATCAAGCCGCCGGGCGAGTGGGGCAGTGATGGCGAAGGCGTGGACATCGTCTGCGGCGAAGGCCAGCCGCTGGGTGTGCCGTTGAGCTCCGGTGGTCCGTATTACGGCATTCTCTGTGCCCGCAAGGCACATGCCCGCCAGATGCCGGGTCGCATCATTGGTCGCACGGTCGACCTCGACGGCAAGGAAGGTTTTGCCCTGACCCTGCAGGCGCGCGAGCAGCACATCCGCCGCTCCAAGGCGACCTCTAACATCTGCACCAACCAGGGCCTGCTGGTCACGGCATCGACGATCTACATGTCCTTGCTCGGTGCCGAAGGGCTGTCGCGCGTGGCAGCGGCTTCGCATGCCAACACCCGCGACCTGGTGAAGGCGCTGACCGCCATCGATGGCGTGTCGGTACATTTCGAAGGGCCGAATTTCCACGAAGCCGTGCTGAAGCTCGATCGACCCGTGCAGCCGGTGCTCGAAGGCCTGGCCGACCGCGGCATTGTCGGTGGCTTTGCGCTCGTGAAGGACTACCCGGAACTGGAAGGCTGCGTGCTGGTCTGTGCGACCGAGACGCGCACTGCGAAAGATATCGAGAGCTACGTCGACGCATTGCGCGACGTGTTCGCAAACGTTTCTGCAGCTTGAGGAGAATGACCATGGCGAAGACGATGCTGGGTGACAATGAAGTGACACTGAGCGGTGACCTGCCGAAGGTTGGCGATGCTGCTCCGGATTTCTCGCTGGTTGATGGCGACCTGCAGGACAAGAGCCTGGGGGACTTTGCCGGCAAGAAGAAGCTGCTGAACATCTTCCCGAGCATGGATACGCCGACCTGCGCACTGTCCACCAAGAAGTTCAATGACCACGCCAAGGCCCATGACGATACCGTCATGCTGATGGTGTCTGCCGACCTGCCGTTTGCGCAGAAGCGCTTCTGCGGCGACGAAGGCCTGGAGAATGTCATCTCGCTGTCGACCATGCGTGGCCGCGAAGGCTTCGACAAGGGCTATGGCCTGTTCATCCAGGACGGTCCGCTGGCCGGCGTCACGGCTCGTGCCGTGGTCGTCATCGATGCGAACGACAAGGTCGTTCACACGGAACTCGTGCCGAACATCGGCGACGAGCCTGATTACAACGCTGCACTCGAGGCGCTCGACAAATGCTGATCTTCGAACACTCCCGCTCCGGACGCCGCGCCTTTGCGCAGGCGCCGGCCGAGATGAGCGACATCTCCGACATTCCGGCAAAGTTCCGCCGCGAGTCGAAGCCGCTGCTGCCTGAATGCTCGGAAATGGATACCGTGCGTCATTACACGCGCCTGTCGCAGAAGAATTTCTCCATCGACACGCATTTCTACCCGCTGGGTTCCTGCACCATGAAATACAACCCGCGGGCCTGCAACACGCTGGCGATGATTCCTGAATTCCTGACGCGCCATCCGCTGGCGCCGGATTCGACCGGCCAGGGCTTCATGGAATCCATGTACGAGTTGCAGGAAATCCTGCGAGGTGTGACCGGCATGAAGGGTGGCGTTTCGCTGACCCCGATGGCCGGTGCCCAGGGCGAGCTGGCAGGCGTGATGATGATTCGTGCCTACCACGACGCACGTGGCGATCACGAACGTCGTGAAATCATCGTGCCCGATGCAGCGCATGGCACGAACCCGGCAACGGCCGTGATGTGCGGTTGCAAGGTGCGCGAAATCCCGACCGACAAGAATGGCGACGTCGATGTCGAAGCCTTGAAGGAAGTGGTCGGCCCTAAGACGGCCGGCATCATGCTGACCAATCCGTCGACCCTTGGCGTGTTCGAGCGCAAGATCAAGGAGATCTCCAAGATCGTCCATGACGCCGGCGGACTGCTTTATTACGACGGTGCCAACCTCAACGCGATTCTCGGCAAGGTGCGCCCGGGTGACATGGGTTTCGATGTCATTCACATGAACCTGCACAAGACCTTTTCCACCCCGCACGGCGGTGGTGGTCCCGGCTCGGGTGCCATCGGCGTGTCCGAGCGCCTTGCGCCGTTCATGCCGATTCCGATTGTCGGCAAGGAAGACGACGGCAAGGGCGGCGCACGTTACCGCTGGCTGGACGAGAAGGACCTGCCGCAGTCCATTGGCCGCCTGAGTGCATGGATGGGCAATGCGGGCGTGAACCTGCGAGCGTATGTCTACGCGCGCCTGCTGGGCCGTGAGGGCATGAAGCGCGTGTCCGAGTTCGCCACGCTGAATGCCAACTACATGATGAAGAAGATGAGCGATGCCGGTTTCGACCTGGCCTTCCCGAATCGTCGTGCCACGCACGAATTCATCGTGACGCTGAAGAAGCAGGCCAAGGAGCTGGATGTCACGGCGATGGACTTCGCCAAGCGCCTGCTGGATCTCGGCTACCATGCACCGACGACCTACTTCCCGCTGCTGGTGCCGGAGTGCCTGCTGATCGAGCCGACCGAGACCGAGTCGCGCGAATCGCTGGATGGTTTCATCGACGCCATGGTCGCGATCCAGAAGGAAGCCGAAACGGATGCCGAAACCCTGAAGGGTGCACCGTACACCTTGCCGGTGCGGCGCCTGGACGATGTCAGGGCAGCCAAGCAGCTGGACCTGACCTGGAGTCCGGACCGGGACTCGGCCGCCTGACATGGCCGATGGCCTGAAAGGCATCGCCAGGCTCAAGCGCGCCATGCGCGTGACGAGCAAGGCTTTTGCCTGGGCAGCGAAGAACGAAGAGGCCGTGCAGCTGGAGCTGCTCGGCCTTTTCTTTTTGACACCGCTGGCGTTCTGGCTGGGCGATTCCGCGGTGGAACGCGTGCTGCTGATCGGCAGCCTGCTGCTTCTGTTGCTGGTCGAGTTGCTGAACTCGGCCATCGAGTCCGCCATCGATCGCATCGGTCCCGAGCATCACGAACTGTCGGGGCGTGCCAAGGACCTCGGCTCGGCCGCGGTGTTCGTTGCAATGCTCATTGTCGCGCTCAGCTGGGGGCTGGTACTGCTGGGGTGACACGCGCCGGTTCATGCGTTTAACTGATATTCCGTTTTCATCGAATCAACAAGGAAAGCTTTCATGTCGGCACTGATCTGCGGCTCCATGGCCTATGACAACATCATGCTCTTTGACGGGCACTTCAAGGATCACATCCTTCCCGACAAGGTGCACATGCTCAATGTCGCCTTCCTGGTGCCGGAGCTGCGCCGGAATTTCGGCGGTTGTGCCGGCAACATCGCCTACAACCTCAAGCTGCTGGGCGGCGATGGCCATGCCATGGGCACGGTGGGGCAGGACTTCAAGCCGTATGCCGAATGGCTGAAACAGCATGGCATCGATGACCGCTATCTGAAGGTGATCGATGACGCCTACACCGCACAGGCCTACATCACCACGGACAAGGATGACAACCAGATCACGGCCTTCCATCCCGGTGCGATGAACTGTTCGCACGAGAATGTCGTGCCGACCGATGCCGGCGTGTCGCTGGGCATCATCGCGCCCGATGGTCGCGATGGCATGGTCCAGCATGCGCTGCAGTTCGCCGAGGCCGGCATTCCGTTCGTCTTCGACCCGGGCCAGGGCCTGCCGATGTTCGACGGCGACGACCTGCTGACCTTCATCGACCAGGCGACGTATGTTGCGGTCAATGACTACGAGTCGCAGATGCTGGCCGATCGCACCGGCCTGTCGCCGGCCGACATTGCCAAGCGCGTCGATGCATTGATTGTCACGCGCGGCGGGGAAGGTTCGATCATCTACACCGAGGGCAAGCGCCTGGATATCGCTGCGGTCAGACCGAGCGAACTCAAGGACCCGACGGGTTGTGGCGATGCCTATCGTGCCGGCCTGCTGTTCGGCCTGATGAACGACTTCGACTGGACCACGGTCGGCAACATTGCGTCACTGATGGGTTCCTTGAAGATCGCGCACAATGGCACGCAGAACCATGCCTTCTCGGCTGACGAGTTTGCGTCGCGCTTCAAGGATGCTTTCGGTTACGCCTTCTGAACCAAAGCGTCGGGCATTGGTCGAAACGGCGAATGATTTGCCAGGAGTACAGGCCGGCATGAAAGAACTTGGAACGACAATTGCCGCAGGCGTGTTGCTGGCGTTTGCGATGCCTCTCCAGGCTGCTGAATGGTCGAGCACCATCGAGCGCACTGCACCATCGATCGTCAGCATCCAGGTCGATTCGGTTCGCGCCTTCGATACGGAATGGAATGCCTCGGCGCAGGGAACCGGTTTCATTGTCGACGCCGAGCGCGGCATCATCCTGACCAACCGGCACATCGTGCAGTCCGGTCCGGTAACGGCACAGGCTGTCTTCCGCAATCACGAGGTCGTCGATCTCAAGCCGATCTACCGTGACCCGGTCCATGACTTCGGCTTTTTCCAGTACGACCCGGATGACCTGAAATTCATCGAACCGCAGAGCATCCGGCTGCGTCCTGATCGTGCCACGGTCGGACGCGAGATCCGGGTGATCGGCAACGATGCGGGCGAGCAGCTCTCCATCCTGGCCGGCACGCTGGCCCGTCTTGATCGTGAAGCGCCGAACTACGGGCGCGGCTACTACAACGACTTCAATACTTTCTACATCCAGGCGGCCTCCGGTACCTCCGGCGGCTCTTCCGGCTCGCCGGTGATCGACATTGATGGCAATGCGGTTGCCCTGAATGCCGGCGGACGGGCCGATGCAGCGTCGAGCTACTACCTGCCACTGGACCGCGTGGCACGCGCACTGCGCATCATTCAGTCGGGCGGTGAACCGAGCCGCGGTACCTTGCAGACCACCTTCGTTCACAAGCCCTTCGACGAGTTGCGTCGTCTCGGCCTGGCGGAGGGTACCGAAGCGCGGGTACGTACCAGGAGTCCGGACGAGACCGGCATGCTGGTGGTCGAGCAGGTGCTGCCGGGCGGCGCGGCCGATGGCCTCTTGCAGCCGGGCGACATCCTGGTCGAACTGGGCGCTGCATTGACCACCCGTTTCCCGTCCCTGGAAGCAGGACTGGACGAGGCGGTTGGCGAGCAGCTGCGCCTGCGGGTCGAGCGGGGCGGCAAGTCGGTGGAGCTGGAACTGACGGTGACCGATCTCCATGCCATCACGCCGGCGCGATTGATCGAATTCGGCGGCGCCGTGGTCAACCGCTTGTCATACCAGCAGGCTCGCGGCCTTTATCGCGAGCAGCGCGGTGTCTACGTGGCCAACCCCGGTTACGTGCTCAACCGGGCCGGCATTCCGCGCGGTGCCGTCATCACGGCGGTGCAGGGAGAGCCGGTCGAGGATCTCGATGCCTTCCGCAAGCTTTTGCTCCAGACAGGGCAGGACGAGCGCCTGCGCCTGCGTTACTACGATTTCCAGGAACCGCGCCGCGATGTCGTGAGCGTGATGACCATGGACTGGCGCTGGCATCCGGCACAGGACTGTCGGCGTAACGACCGGCGCGGCCTGTGGGATTGCGAACCGCTGGCGCCTGGCAGTTCGGCCGGCAGTGTCGACCAGGAAGTTCGCAGCCTGCGCTTCCCGGATTATGGTGACGCCACCATGAACCGCATCGCCCGGTCGACCGTGTTCATCGAATTCGACATGCCGTACCTGATCAATGGCGTGGGTACCCCGAACTACTTCGGTACCGGCCTGGTGGTCGATGCGGAGCGTGGCCTGGTGCTTGCCGATCGCAACACGGTGCCCGTTTCCATGGGCGACGTACGACTGACCTTCGGTGGCTCGGTCGAGCTCGAGGGGCATGTCATCTATGTCCATCCGCTGCACAATCTCGCGATCATCCAGTACGACCCCGTCCTGCTTGGCGATACACGGGTACGCTCGGCCGAGCTCGCCGTGCGTCCCGCGCAGCCGGGGGAGGAAGTCAGCGTGATCGGATTCCGTCCCAACCAGGCGCTGCGGATGAAGGGTTCCAGGGTGCAGGACATTTCGCCGCTGCAGCTGCCGTTGTCTTCCTCTTTCCAGTTTCGCGAAGCCAACATGTCGGTAGTGCGCCTTGAAACGCCACCGGATGGCGACGGTGTGCTGCTCGACGAGGATGGCAAGGTGCTAGGCGTGTGGTCGAGTTTTTCCTACCAGTCCGGGCGCGGCATTTCGCAGACCTTTGCGGGCATTCCATCGATCTACATCCAGGATCTCCTGCCGCTGGCGAGAGCCGGCCGCGATACCGAACTGCGTTCGCTGGAAGTGGAGCTTTACTTCATGCCGCTGGCCAGTGCGCGCAAGCTGGGATTGCCCCAGGCGTGGGCCGAGCGCATCGAGGCCGCGAGCGAACGAGAGCGCCGGGTGCTTGCCGTGGATCGAACGGTTGCCGGCTCGCCTGCCGAGCAGCTGCTGGAGCAGGGCGACCTGGTGCTTGCTGTAGAGGGACAGGTGGCAACCGATTTCCGGGTGGTCGAAGAGGCCAGCCAGAAGCAGAGCGTGGAGCTCACCATACTGCGTGATGGCAAGGTCCTGACGGCGGTCATATCAACGGTCGCCTTGAGTGGTCGCGATACCGATCGCCTGCTGGTCTGGGCCGGTGCCCAGTTGCACGAGCCGCATCGCGCCGTGGCCGTACAGCGCGGCATTCCACGCGAGGGCCTGCTGGTCGCGTTCTACAATTTCGGTTCGCCGGCCTCGCATTACGGCCTGGGACCGGGGCGTCGGATCGTTGCGGTCGACGACCAGCCCGTCAGTGGCATCGATGACTTCCTGGACGTGGTATCCGACAAGCAACAGGGTGATGCCGTTCGCCTGAAGACTGCCTTGTGGGATGGCCGGATCGAAATCATCACCCTCGAGCTGGACCTGCACTACTGGCCGACCTATGAAGTTCGCCGCAACAACGGCAACTGGCAACGACTGCTGGTTCGCGACTGACTAGCGCTGGCGAGCTTCCGGGGGGC
>JAWWBS010000031.1 GCA_033720895.1 Gammaproteobacteria bacterium | reverse complement strand
TGGCGTTCAGCATTCATGCTGCACTCCGGGCTGGCGACACGGGTCGCGTGGTGCTGGCCGAGCCACTGCCGGGACTGCCAGTAGCCTTCTCGGTCGAACCGCTGGGCATGCTGTTCGCGCTGATCGCCTCGACGCTGTGGATCGTCACCACGATCTACGCCATCGGTTACATGCGTGGTCACCACGAAGGCAACCAGACGCGCTTCTATGCCGCCTTTGCCGCTGCCATCGGCTCGGCCCTGGCCATCGCCTTTGCCGACAACCTGTTCACGCTGTTCCTGTTCTACGAAATCCTCACGGTGTCGACCTACCCGCTGGTCGCCCACGCCGGTACGGAAAAGGCGCGCAAGGGTGCGCGCATCTACCTCGGCATCCTGCTCGGCACCTCGATCGGCCTGCAGTTGCTGGCCATCATCGCCACCTACCTGTTTGCCGGCACGCTGGACTTCCGCGACGGCGGCATCCTGGCCGGCAACATCGACCCGGCCTGGGTTGGCGTCCTGCTGGCGCTGTTCGTGTTCGGTATCGGCAAGGCAGCCGTCATGCCTTTCCACCGCTGGCTGCCATCAGCCATGGTGGCACCGACACCGGTATCGGCCCTGCTGCATGCCGTGGCAGTCGTGAAGGCCGGTGTGTTCACCGTACTGAAGGTCGTGGTCTACATTTTCGGCACCGACTTCATCCTGTCGTCGGCAGCAGCCGAATGGCTGATCTGGTTCCCGGCGGCAACCATCCTGCTGGCCTCGCTGATCGCGATCACCAAGGACAACCTCAAGGCGCGGCTGGCCTACTCCACGGTCAGCCAGCTCAGCTACATCGTGCTGGGTGCGTTGCTGGCGAACGAGATGGGCCTGCTCGGCGGCGCGCTGCACATCACCATGCACGCGTTCGGCAAGATCACGCTGTTCTTTGCCGCGGGTGCGGTGCTGGTCGCCGCGCACAAGACCGAGATCAGCGACATGAAAGGTCTTGGCCGCGCCATGCCGTTCACCTTTGCCGCATTCTTCATCGGCAGTGTCAGCATCATCGGCCTGCCACCGATGGGTGGCACCTGGTCGAAGTGGTTCCTGGGCCTCGGCACGGTGGAAGCCGGCGCCTGGCTGCTGCTGGCAACCCTGCTGATCAGTTCGCTGTTGAACATCTACTACCTGCTGTCGATCCCGGTCCAGGCATTCTTTGCCAGGCCGGCCGATGGCAGCGAATACACCGAGATCAAGGAAGCGCCGAAGACGATACTGATCGCCATGGGCATCACGTCGCTGGCCTGTGTCTGGCTGTTCTTCCAGCCCGACCTGTTCCTGGAACTCGCCGCTGACTTCGCGAGAGGCAACTGACCATGTCCGAACACAAGCCAGGCGAACAGGAAAAGCAGTACCTGTTCGACAATCCGAAGAACGTGGATCGCCTGCTCAAGGGCTTCTACGCCTGCTGCATCGCTTTGTTCCTGGTCGATTTCGCCGTGCATCGGCATATCTACCAGGCGCTGGAAAAGATCCCGGCGTTCTATGCGATTTACGGTTTCGTTGCCTGTGTGCTGCTGGTGCTGGTCGCCAAGGAAATGCGCAAGGTCCTGATGCGAAAGGAAGATTACTACGATGCTGATGAGTAGCCTGCAACCCTTCATGCTGTTCTACGTCGCAGCACTGCTGGCGCTGGTGACGCGTGGTTACCTGCGCGCCGCCATCATGCTGGCGGCACCGATCCTCGGTGGCCTGCGCCTGTGGTTCGGTTACGAGCCGGGCATGGTCGAGACCTACGAGCTCCTGAACTACGAGCTGGTCATCCTGGAAACAGACCGTCTCAGCCTGCTGTTTGGCTACCTGTTCCATATTGCCGGCCTGATCGCCGTGATCTACTCGCTGCACGTGAAGGACACGGTGCAGCACGTGGCCGGCCTGCTTTACGCAGGCAGCGCGCTGGGCGCGGTGTTCGCTGGCGACCTGATCACGCTGTTCCTGTTCTGGGAAATGCTGGCGCTGACGTCGGCCTTCCTGATATTCGCGCGTCGCACGAATCGTGCCAATCGCTCGGGCATCCGCTACCTGATCTTCCAGGTCACCTCCGGTGTCCTGCTGCTGGCGGGTGCGCTGGTGCTTTTCCAGCAGACCGGTTCGCTGGACTTCGATTACATCGGCCTGGAAGCAGGCATTGCCGGCTGGCTGATCTTTTTCGCCTTCGGTATCAAGTGTGCTTTCCCGTTCCTGCATACCTGGCTGACCGATGCCTACCCGGAAGCGACGCCGACCGGTGCGGTGTTCCTGTCGGCCTTTACCACCAAGGTAGCCGTCTACGCCCTGGCACGCGGTTTCCCGGGCACGGAACTGCTGGTCTACATCGGCGCCGCCATGACCTGCTTCCCGATCTTCTTTGCCGTGATCGAAAACGATCTCCGGCGCGTGCTGGCTTATTCCATGATCAACCAGATCGGTTTCATGGTCTGCGGTGTCGGCCTGGGCACGGCACTGGCGCTGAACGGCGCCGTTTCGCATGCCTTCAACGACGTGATCTTCAAGGGCCTGCTGTTCATGACCATGGGTGCCGTGCTGCATCGCGTGAAGCACGTCAATGGCTCGGACCTTGGCGGCCTCTACAAGACCATGCCGAAGACCGCCATGCTGTGCATCGTCGGTGCTGCATCGATCTCGGCCTTCCCGCTGTTCAGCGGTTTCGTGTCGAAGTCGATGATCGTCACCGCCATGGTCAAGGAAGGCTACGACGTGCTGTGGCTGATGTTGCTGTTCGCTTCGGCGGGTGTGTTCCATCACGCAGGCATCAAGATTCCCTACTTCGCCTTCTTCCACCACGATTCCGGCCTGCGCGTGAAGGAAGCGCCAGTGAACATGCTGGTGGCAATGACGATGGCCGCGGTACTTTGCATCTTCATCGGCTCCTATCCGCAGACGCTGTATTCACTGCTGCCATGGGAAGTCGACTACTGGCCGTATGACCTGACCCACACGTTGACGCAGTTGCAGATCCTGTTCTTCTCCGCACTGGCCTTCGTATGGCTGAACAAGCAGGGCCTGTACCCGCCGGAACTGCGTTCCGTGGTGCTCGATACGGACTGGTCCTATCGCAAGCTGCTGCCCGCCATTGGCCGCGGTACCCATGCCGCTACTCGCCAGGCGGGCGCGATGCTGCTGTCGGCTGTCCGCGCGCCGGTATATGCCACGCGCAACGGCTTCAGGGACACCTGGATGGCCCGCTACCACCTCGCCTCGAGCTGGCCGACCGGCAGCATGGCGCTGTGGATCATCATCATCCTGCTGGGCGTCCTGCTGGCGGATATCGTGACAGCCTGAGCAACGCAGCCACGCTGCAGATACAAGAAAGCCGCCGGGAAACCGGCGGCTTTTTCATTGCTGCTCGCGCCAGCGACTACTCGTCAGCGTACTTGTCCCAGACGCAACTCGTGCCGCCCTCGCGCAGCGATTCCAGCAGGCGCTGGTGGGCGGCCAGCTCCTCGGCCGTCGGGTCGGGCGTGGCCAGCACCAGGCCATCACGATCGATGCGCTGCCGGTCCGAGCGCGACGCTCCCTGCTCGCGGCCACCTTGCTGGTCCAGCGACAGGGCCGCCTGGCCACCGGTCATGGCAAGGTAGACTTCCGCCAGGATCTGCGCATCGAGCAAGGCGCCGTGGTAATCGCGCTGCGAATTGTCGATATCGTAACGCTTGCAGAGCGCATCCAGGCTGGCTCGCTGGCCCGGGTGCATCTTGCGCGCCATTACCAGGGTGTCCAGCACCGTGCAGACATCTCGCGTCATCGGCTTGCCATCGATCCGGCCGAACTCGGCATCCATGAAACCCACGTCGAACGGCGCGTTGTGGATGACCAGTTCGGCGCCATCGATGTATTTCAGGAAATCGTCAACCACATCCGCAAATCGCGGCTTGTCGGCGAGAAATTCGTTGGTGATGCCATGCACGTCGATGGCGCCCTGCTCGACCTCCCGGTCCGGTTGCAGGTACTGGTGGAAGTCGTTGCCGGTCAGGCGCCGGCCGACCAGCTCGACGCAACCGATTTCGATGATCCGGTGACCGTCCTTCGGATCGAGGCCGGTGGTTTCAGTATCGAGTACGACCTGGCGCATCAAACGTCCTCAGCTGTCCGACAACAGGGCATCAATGGCCTCGTTGGCCAACGCATCCGCCCGTTCGTTACCAGGGTCGCCGCTATGGCCCTTGACCCAGTGCCAATTGACGGCGTGATCGCCCACAGCGGCTTCCAGCGCCTGCCAGAGTTCGGCGTTCTTGACGGGCTTTTTCGCCGCCGTGCGCCAACCATTGCGTTTCCAGCCGGGCAGCCACTCGGTGATGCCCTTCCTGAGATATTCGGAGTCCGTGTAAAGGTCGACCACGCAAGGCCGCTTCAGCGCTTCCAGCGCCTCGATGGCGGCAGTCAGTTCCATGCGGTTGTTGGTGGTCTCCGGTTCGCCGCCCTTGATGGTGCGTTCCGTACCTTCCCAGCTCATGAATACACCCCAGCCGCCTGGTCCCGGGTTGCCCCGGCAGGCGCCATCCGTGTAGATCGTCACTCGACTCATTGCTGTCCCGGTGTGATTGTTGCCAGATCTGGATCGTGCTTTCGCTGCATCTTACCTGCTCTCGCTGCCATCCGAAATCGACCGTGGCTGGAAATGAACCACATTCGATGCCGTCCGGGCCGAGCGGGCGGGCTCCTGGCCAGGTCCGAGGCCCATGCCAAGCCGGGCCCGCGACAAGCCCAGCGGCGTCATGCCATGGGTATGCTTGCGCGCCAGCAAGGCATAACCGCAGGCCGGAACCAATGGACCGGTCTTCTCCAGCCAGCGACTGCGCTCCAGCCAGCCTGCACGATTGACGGGCAGGCGGCGGAAGAATCGCTTGCAGGCCAGCACCTCGAAGCCCAGCAGCCCCAGCCAGTCCCTGAGTCGGGCCTCGCTGAGCCAGGCCGGGCGAGCCGGGAAGCCATGGCGGCGGTGCGGCGCCAGCAGGCGCCAGCTGCTGTAGGGATTGAAACCGAAGACCAGCAAGTGCCCCTCACCGACCAGCACGCGATCAGCTTCGCGCAACAAGCCGTGCGGCGAGTCGACAAATTCCAGGGTATGGGGCAGCAGGACGGCGTCTATGGACGCTTCCGAGTACGGCAGGGCCCGATCCAGGTTATGGCGAATATCGGCCGCCAGGCCAGGCCCGAGACTGGTACGGCGGTGGGTTGCCGCTGGCGCCAGCAGGAGCTGCCCCGGCCAGCCGGCATCAAGGGAAACAGCGTCATAGCCAAAGACCCGCTCCAGCATGTCCGCCGCGATCTCCTGTTCCTGCTGCAACCACGCCTGACCCAGCGCCGTGGCAAACCACGGGGCAGTACCAGCCGGCAAGGCGCGTGAATCGTGCAGGAATCGCGGCATGGAAAGCTCCTTCAACTCTGCACCACTCTACCACCTCGAATCCCCCGGCCGCAGCCGTATACTGGTCCCCACATACCCACCGAGCCAAGACATGCTGAATATCGAAGCCATCCCGGCACTGAAGGACAACTACATCTGGATGATCGAGGCCCCTGCCCGACCGGACCAGGTCGTGCTGGTGGATCCCGGCGAGCCAGGGCCCGCCCAGGCGCGGCTGGAGGCGACCGGCAAGCAACTGGCCGCCATCCTGGTAACCCACCATCACCCGGACCATACGGGCGGTGTACGAGCACTGGCGAGCGACTGGCAGGTGCCCGTATTCGGCCCGTCCGCCGAGGCCCAGGCCGTGGTGACGGAGCCGCGGGCAGACGGTCAGCGCGTCGAGCTGGGCGAGCTGGGCCTGGCCTTCGAGGCACTGCACATCCCGGGCCATACGCTTGGTCATACGGCGTTCCTTGGCCACGGCGCCCTGTTCTGTGGCGACATGTTGTTCAGTATTGGCTGCGGCCGGCTGTTCGAGGGCACCGCCGAACAGATGCTCGCGTCCCTGGAACGGCTGGCCGCATTGCCGGGCGAAACCCGGGTGTATGCGGGCCATGAATACACCCTGGCCAACCTGGTCTTTGCCGAGGCAGCCGAACCGGACAATCCGGGTCATGCAGGCTTCAGGCAGCGCATCGAAGCCCTGCGGGCTGACGAGCTGCCCTCCCTGCCGTCGACCATCGCGACCGAAAACGACCTGAATCCCTTCCTGCGCTGCAGCAGTCCGGCAGTGCGCCAGCAGGCTGAAATCTGGTCCGGAGAAAGCCTGGATGATAAGGTGCGCGTGTTCGCGGCGCTGCGCCGCTGGAAAGACGTTTTTTAAGCGGAGAAAACCAACAATGCGTCCCGACTTGCGCCTGCCCGGTCGTCTGTTCATTGCACTCCTTGCGAGTTCCCTGCTGGGCTGCGCGCCCATGGCGGAGCAACCGGGAGTGGATACTGCCGAAGTCGTGGTCCCCGCCGGACCCGACATCGAGCGCCTCGAAGACTGGGTGGCCGCAGAAACCGGGCCGACCGAGCCGGTCATGCCCGTTCGCGAAATCGACCTCTGGGACCGGATTCGTGCCGGCTATGCCCTGGAAGAGGTGGAAAGCCGCCGCATTGATGCGCAATTCAACTGGTATGCCCGCCACCAGGACTATCTCGACCGCGTCGCCACCCGTGCCACGCCTTACATGCACATGATTGTCGAGGAAATCGAGCGCCGTGGCATGCCGATGGAGATTGCACTGCTGCCAGTTGTCGAAAGTGCCTTCGATCCCTTTGCCTATTCCCATGGTCGGGCAGCAGGTCTCTGGCAGTTCATTCCAGGCACCGGCAAGCGCTTCGGCCTGAAGCAGAACTGGTGGTATGACGGCCGCCGCGACGTCAAGGAAGCGACCCGCGCTGCGCTCGACTATCTCGAATACCTGCACAAGCTGTTTGATGGCGACTGGATGCTGGCGCTGGCGGCCTACAACTCCGGCGAGGGCAATGTCGGCCGAGCCGTTCGCCGCAACCAGCGGGCCGGCAAGCCGATCGACTTCTTCAGCCTGCGACTGCCACGCGAAACCGAGGCTTACGTGCCCAAGCTTCTGGCACTGAAAAAACTGGTCGCCACACCGGAACAGTACGGCATTACCCTGCAGAGCATTGCGGACGAGCCCTTCCTGGCGGCAGTGGATACCCACCAGCAGATCGACCTGGCGCTGGCTGCCGAGCTGGCGGGACTGAGTGTCGAAGAGGTCTACCTGCTCAATCCCGGCTTCAATCGATGGGCAACCGATCCTGACGGGCCGCACCAGCTGCTGCTACCGCTGGAGAATGCCGAGCGCTTCGAAGCCAACCTGGCCGAACTCGGCGAGCGCAAGACCGTCGAGTGGCGACGCCACATGGTGCGCTCCGGGGAGAGCCTTGGCGCCATTGCCAACCATTACAAGACCACCGTCACGCTGCTCAAGGATGTGAACAGCATCCGCGGTCACCTCATTCGCGTCGGCGACTACCTCATGGTGCCCGTTGCCAGCCGCAGCCTCGACCAGTATTCCCTGGCGGAGCAGAATCGCGTCTCGGCCAAGCAGAATCGTGCGCGCGAAGGGGTCAAGGTCAAGCATGAAGTGATCAGCGGCGAGTCGTTCTGGAGCATTTCACGCCGCTATAATGTCGGTATCCGCGAGCTCGCCGGCTGGAACAACATGGCACCAGGTGATCCGCTGCGTGCCGGCCAGGTCCTGGCAGTGTGGACCGACAATCCGCCGACCCTGCCAACGGGCGGCCTGTCATCCGATGCGCGCATGCGGACCGTGACCTATACGGTGCGACGCGGCGACTCGCTGGCGAAGATCGCCTCACGTTTCGGCGTCAGTGTCGGCGATATCGCCCGCTGGAACGACCTGAACATGAGCAATTACCTGCAACCCGGCCAACGCCTGCGGCTGCGGGTCGACGTTACCAAGCAGTCCACCTGACCGGACTGTCCACGACAGAAAAACGAAGGAAAAGACTATGGGGTTTCTTGAAGGCAAACGTGCACTGATTACCGGCCTGGCCAGCAATCGCTCGATCGCTTACGGCATCGCGACGGCCATGAAACGCGAAGGTGCCGAACTGGCATTCACCTACCTCGGTGACAAGCTGAAGGGTCGCGTCGAGGGCTTTGCCGAAGAATTCGGCTCCGACATCGTGCTGCCGCTGGATGTGGCCAGTGATGACGACATCAAGGCCCTGCCCGGCCTGCTGGGCAAGCACTGGGACAGCGTCGACATCGTGGTGCATTCCATCGGCTTTGCACCCCGCGACCAGCTGGACGGCCGCTACATCGACGTGGTGAATCGCGAGGGCTTCAATATCGCCCATGACATCAGTTCCTACAGCTTCGCGGCACTGGCCCAGGCCATGTACCCGATGATGAAGGACCGCCAGGGCGCATTCCTGACCCTGAGCTACCTCGGAGCGGTGCAGGCCGTACCGAGCTACAACGTCATGGGCCTGGCCAAGGCCAGTCTCGAGGCCAACGTCCGCTTCCTGGCCCAGGATCTCGGCCCGGAAGGCATCCGTGTCAACGGCATCTCGGCCGGTCCGATCAAGACGCTGGCCGCTGCCGGCATCGCCGGCATGCGCAAGATGCTGGACCACGTCGCCAAGGTCGCCCCGATGCGTCGCAACGTCAGCCAGGAAGAAGTTGGCAACGTTGCCGCTTTCCTCTGCTCCGACCTTGCCTCCGGCATCACCGGCGACATCATCTATGTCGACAACGGCTTCCACAACATTGGCATGGCACTGGACGACGACTGAGTCCGGTTGTTGCAGGCACGAAAAAGCCCCGCTTCGGCGGGGCTTTTTTTTGGGAGGAGAACATTGGTCAGGTCGCTGGCTTCGGTTCCGCAAACACGCCTTCCTCTCCTTCGAGCTTGGCGACAATCACGGCACACACCGAATCGCCGAACACGTTGATCGCTGTCCGAGCCATGTCGAGAATCCGGTCAAACACGAACAGCACGCCCACCGCCTCGGCCGGAAGGCCGACCGTGTTGAGAATGACCACAATGGCCACGAGCGAAGCCGACGGGATGCCCGCCACGCCAATGGATGTCAGCAAGGCCGTCACGACAATGATGAACTGGGTGTCGAAGCCGAGGCTTGCGCCATAAGCCTGCGCGAGGAAGATCACTGCCACGCATTCGTACAGCGCCGTGCCATTCATGTTCACCGTGGCACCAAGGGGAAGCACGAAGCTCGAGGTGCGATTGGAAACGCCGGCGTTCTTTTCAACACAATCCATGGTCACCGGCAGCGTCGCCGAAGAAGATGCCGTGGAGAAGGCCGTCAACAAGGCCGGCGCCATGGCCTGGTACATGGCCAGCGGGCTGACTCCGGCAATGAACTTCAACATCAACGGCAACGTGACCAGGGCATGGAACAGCAAGGCTCCAAGCACGACCAGTGAAAATGCCAGCAAGGGACCGGCAGAGGCAAAGCCGGTCGTTGCAACTGTTTCCGCCACCAGGCCAAACACACCGATCGGAGCGAACTTCATGATCAGTTCGGTGATCTTCATCATGATCTGGAAAAGACCCTGCCAGAACCGATATTGCGGTTCCGCATACTCATCGTCGATCTTGGTCATGAAGTAGCCGAACAGCAGCGAGAAAAAGATCACGCTGAGAATCGCACCATTCGAAGACGCCGAGTCGACGATGTTCGTCGGGATCATGCGGACGAAGATCTGCACGATGTCACCGGCGCCACCGCCGGATTTCAGGTTCTCGCTCACCTCGGTCTTGCCCGCTTCCAGAGCGAGCTGCTCGGCAACCGGGGCGTTTTCGTCTATACCCGGCTGGAATGCGTTCACCAGGAATAGGCCGATCATGATGGCCGCCATGGTGGTAATGACATAGAAACCGAATGTCTTGCTGCCCAGGCGACCGAGACCACCACCTTGCCCGATACCCGCCATGCCGGAAATCATGCTGGACGCGATCAATGGCACGATAAGCATCTTCAAGGCATTGATGAACAACGTACCGATGAAGTCGAACAGGCTGACGAAGGTAATGCCGAAGACCTGGCCCTCGGCTCCGGTCAGCCAGCCGGCAAATGCTGCCAGGATGATTGCAATGAGAATCTGCCAGTGCAGTGCAAGCTTGCGCATGTCAGGGCTCCACTTGGTCGGAGTAGGGGTCGATGTTGGCAATTAATCTGCTTGTAGAGGATACAAAAAAGGGCGCCCGAAGGCGCCCTTTTCATTACTGCTCGAGGTTGCCCTCGAATGTGTTCACATTCGCGCTGTCCCGCATCTCTTTCAAGTATGCCTCGAATTCGATGTTGGCACGACGTGCCGCCAGCTGGCTGTTGCGACTGTCGCGCTCGGAGCTGGTCAGCGAACCGAGATCACCCTGGTCGATTGCGGTCAGGCGGAAAACGACGAAGTCGGTGCCGTTGATACGGACCTGGTCGACTTCTCCGTTCTCGCCCGGGTAGTCGGCTGCAAAGAGCGCTGCCGTGTACGAACTGGCCAGATCGGAGGTCGAGCGCAAGGTGCGCCGCTCGCCACGATAGGCGAAGCCTTCGGCAGCTGCGATTTCGGCAAGGGACTGACCCTCGCGAACCTGCTCCGCGATGGACGCGGCCAGGGCCTCCGCCTCGGCCGATGCCTTGCGGCGCTTGACGATTTCGCGAATGTCGAGACTAACCTCTTCCAGCGACTTCGGCTCGGACGGATAGTGCTCGACAATTCGGGTAACCACGACACGACCGTCTTCAAGGCGGATCGGATCGCTGTTCAACCGGTCTTCCAGTACCGACTGCGAGAACACGGCATTTCGAACCTGGTCGATGGCGGCAATATCCTCGCCCCGGCTGCGCGTCACGCCTTCGACGCTCTTGACCTCGAGACCCAGCTCGTCAGCCGCACCAGCGAGAGAACCGGAATCGGCATAGGTGATGTCAATAACCTGCTGCACGGCATCCTCGAAGGCCTGCTCGGCTTCGATGGCCTGGTATTCCTCAAGCAGCTCGTCACGGATGTCAGCCAGCTCCGGCACTTCCGGCGCCTGCACGCCAGTGAGCTTGATGATATGGAAACCGAAGTCGGTCTGCACCGGCTCCGAAACCTCGCCTTCCTGCAGTGCGAACAGTGCGTCTTCGAAGTTGCCTTCCAGTTGACCACGCTCGATCAACCCGAGATCGCCTCCCTCTTCGGAAGAAATCGTGTCGGCCGAGAACTCACGAGCGAGCTCCTCGAAGGACTCCCCGTTGGCAATTCGTTCGCGCAGGGACTCCGCCTGCTCCAGCGCTGCCTGGCCGTCGCCCTCGATGAGGATGTGACTGGCGCGGCGCTGTTCCTGCGACATGTAACCGTCGACGCGCTGCTGGTAGAAGTCCTCGAGCTCTTCATCGCTGACCTCTTCTGCCGCCGCAAAATCGGCCTTGTCGACCACGATATACGCAATGTCAGCCGACTCGGTGGTCATGAACTGGGCAGTGTTTTCCTCGTAATACGCAAGGATGTCCTCTTCCGTGACCTCCACGCTGTCGAAGAAACGAGCCGCGCGAATCAGCAGGTCTTCATGGCTGCGAGCCTGTTCACGCAAGGCCACCTGGAATGCCACGTCGAGTGGCGTCGCGAACGTCGACTCGTTGATGCCGCGCTGCAACTGGTTGATGGCGATGTTGCGACGCTGGATGGCTTCGAATCCTGCCGGGCTGAGGCCCTGGTAGCCCAGTGCCAGGCGGTACTGGTCCTGCGAGAACTCGCCGTCCACCTGGAAAGCCTGCATGTTGCGGATGTTCTCGCGCAGGGTTTCGCCGCTCGGCCGGTAACCGAACTTGTCGACGTGCTGTTGCACCAGTTCGCGGAGGATAAGCTGCTGCAGGACATCCCTGCGCAGTGCATCGGAATCCACCAGCTCCGGCGAGAAATTGTCGCCCAGCATCTGGACCAGCTGGTTGTAGCGCTGCTGGTAGGTGTTCTCCACAGCCACGCTGCTGATTTCGACACCGTCAACCTCGGCTGCAACATTGGCGGCGTTGGGATCGAAGTAGCCACTGATCCCCCACAGTCCGAAGACCAGTGAAAGGAAGATGACGATGACCCAGGCGGCCCAGCCTTGTACGTTTTCACGAATTCTTTGCAGCATGTTCTGTTGTCCTGCTGTCTCTGGAAAATGACAGGACGGCCTCAAGGGCCGTCGCGAGAAAGTTTCAGCGCATGGAAAATAGCGCAAAACCGGTACAAAAAAAAAGACGCCTCGGTAGAGGCGCCCTTTTTCGCTATAAGTGGCGGAGTGGACGGGACTCGAACCCGCGACCCCCGGCGTGACAGGCCGGTATTCTAACCAGCTGAACTACCACTCCGCGCCGTTCTTGGTGGGTGCTGCAGGGATCGAACCTGCGACCCTCGCCTTGTAAGGGCGATGCTCTCCCAGCTGAGCTAAGCACCCCCTAGGAAAGCGCGCTAGTTTACAGCGTCTTTCAGGGCTTTGCCAGCCTTAAATCCAGGAACTTTGCTTGCCGCGATCTGGATGGTGGCACCCGTCTGCGGATTGCGGCCCGTGCGAGCTGCACGCTGCTTCACCTGGAAGGTACCGAAGCCAACCAGCGTGACCTGATCGCCCTTCTTCAGCGTATCCGTGATGCTGCCCAGCACGGCTTCCACGGCGCGCGTGGCATCAGCCTTGGAAAGGTCAGCACTGCCGGCGACCGCTTCGATGAGTTCTGCTTTGTTCATGTGTATCCCCCTTTTGGGTATTAACCTGATCCGGGTTATCCCAGGACCCCCTACCACTCCCGACCGGATGGTCGAAAATCTTCGAGCCCGACGTCTTGCTTCAGGCTTCGACTCAAGGCGCCGTACAACTCTGGGAGAAAACCGGATTTCGTTGAAACATCCTGTTTTCAAGCATGTTGGCGCGTTTTATACCAAGCGCCAAAAACACGTGTCAACCAGAGTTAATGCGGTCTTGAGGGCTTTTTAGCCACTCCGCCTTCATCTTTCTTCGGTGTCGCCTCCACATTGGCCGGCGTTACCTCTGATTTCGCGTCCGTTCCCGGCAGATGCTGCAAGGCAATCTGCAGGACCTCGTCAATCCATTTCACCGGCTTGATGTCCAGGACTTCAAGAATGTCGTCCGGAATCTCCTGCAGGTCTTTCTTGTTTTCTTCCGGAATCACGATGGTACGGATACCGCCGCGATGCGCAGCCAGCAGCTTTTCCTTCAAGCCACCGATCGGCAGGACTTCACCCCGCAGCGTGATCTCGCCCGTCATGGCCACATCGGCCCGTACCGGGATTCCTGTCAGCGCTGAAACCAGCGCCGTGCACATGCCGATACCGGCGCTGGGGCCGTCCTTCGGCGTGGCACCCTCGGGAACATGGATGTGTACATCGATGTCCTGGTGAAAGTCTGCCTTCAGCCCCAACACGCTGGCGCGGCTCCTGACGACCGTCATGGCCGCCTGGATGGATTCGCGCATGACGTCACCCAGCTTGCCGGTATTGGTAAGCTTGCCTTTACCCGGTACCACCGCCGACTCGATGGTCAGCAATTCGCCGCCCACCTCGGTCCAGGCCAGTCCGGTGACCTGCCCGACCTGGTCCTTCTCCTCGGCACGGCCGTAACGGAACCGCTGGACGCCGAGATACCGATCGAGATTCTCCTCCGTGACTTCCACCGCGTTGTCTTGCGGCTCCAGCAACAGTTCCTTCACCACCTTGCGGCAGATCTTGGCAATCTCGCGTTCAAGGCTGCGCACGCCGGCCTCGCGGGTGTAATGCCGGATGATCGAGCGAATGGCACTTTCCTGGATGTCGATTTCCTTGGCCTTCAGTCCGTTGGCCTTGATCTGCTTCGGCACCAGGTAGCGCTCGGCAATGCTGGACTTCTCGTCTTCGGTGTAGCCGGCAAGGCGAATCACTTCCATGCGATCGAGCAAGGGGCCCGGGATCGCCATGGTGTTCGCCGTTGCCACGAACATCACATCCGACAGGTCGAAATCGACCTCGAGGTAATGGTCGTTAAAGGTGCTGTTCTGTTCCGGATCAAGCACTTCCAGCAGTGCCGACGAAGGATCGCCCCGGAAGTCCGTCGACATCTTGTCGATTTCGTCCAGCAGGAACAGCGGGTTCTTCACACCCACCTTGCTCATGTTCTGGATGATCTTGCCCGGCATGGAGCCGATGTAGGTCCGGCGATGGCCACGGATTTCCGCTTCGTCACGCACGCCGCCCAGGGCCATGCGCACGAACTTGCGGTTCGTGGCCCGCGCCACGCTCTGGCCCAGCGATGTCTTGCCCACACCCGGCGGGCCGACCAGGCAAAGAATCGGGCCTTTCAGTTTCTTGACGCGTTGCTGTACCGCCAGGTACTCGACAATCCGTTCCTTGACCTTGTCCAGCCCGTAATGGTCGGCCTCCAGGACTTCCTCGGCTTTCTTAAGGTCATGGCGAATGCGCGTGCGCTTTTTCCAGGGCGCGCCCGTCAATGTCTCGATGTAATTGCGCACCACGGTGGCCTCGGCCGACATCGGTGACATCAGCTTCAGCTTGTTGAGCTCGGAATTGGCCTTTTCCTTGGCTTCCTTGGACAGGCCCGCCTCTTCGATGCGCTTTTCGAGATCCTCGAGTTCGTTCGGAGCATCTTCCAGCTCACCCAGCTCCTTCTGGATGGCCTTCATCTGCTCGTTCAAGTAGTACTCGCGCTGGCTCTTCTCCATCTGCTGCTTGACCCGGCCCCGGATGCGCTTTTCGATCTGCATCAGGTCGATCTCGGCTTCGATGAAGCCCATGATCTGCTCGAGACGCTTGCGCACCGATTCGATTTCCAGCAGCTGCTGCTTTTCCTCGATCTTGAGGGTCATGTGCGCGGCAATGGTATCTGCCAGGCGGCCTGGTGATTCGATACCGGCCAGCGATGTGAGAATCTCCGGCGGGACCTTCTTGTTCAACTTAACGTATTGGTCGAACAGCGACATGACCGAGCGCATCAGCACATCGACTTCGCGCTCGTCGTAGCCCTCATCCTCGGGAATGAGATCGGCTTCCGCCGTGAAGTAATCCTTGGAGATGATGTTCGTGATTCGGGCTCGCTGGCCACCCTCGACCAGCACCTTCACCGTGCCATCAGGAAGCTTCAGCAGCTGCAAGACGGTAGCGATCACGCCAATGGAATGCAGGTCCGATGCCTTGGGCTCATCGATATCCGCACTCTTCTGGGCGACCAGCAGGATGTGCTTGCCATCCTTCATCGCCTCGTCCAGCGCCGCAATCGACTTCTCGCGACCCACGAACAACGGAATCACCATGTGCGGATAAACCACGACATCGCGCAACGGCAGTACCGCAACGGGCCCGTTCAGCTCTTTCAGGGATTCAGCTTTGGAGTCTTCGCTAGCCAAGTTCTACCTCAGGGTCATGGAACTTAATCGGTGCAAATCAAGGCCGGCAGAGTGCCGGCCCGATCGATGTCATTATCTGGCAACAGTCGGGTTCATTCGTCGGCAGACGCGGCCCTTGGTGGCGCCTCTTCGGACGAATACATGATGTATGGCTGCGCTTCCGAGCGGATGACCGCGTCGTCCACCACGACCTTTTCGACATTTTCCATCGACGGCAGGTCATACATGGTGTCGAGCAGCACGCCTTCAAGGATGGTCCTGAGTCCGCGCGCGCCGGTCTTGCGCTCCATCGCCTTGCGGGCGATCTCCCGCAGCGCGTCGTCGCGTACCTCGAGATCGACATCTTCCATTTCGAACAGCTTGCGGTACTGCTTGATGACCGCATTTTTTGGTTCGACCAGGATCTCCATCAGCGCTTCTTCGTCCAGCTCTTCCAGCGTGGCGACGACCGGAAGCCTGCCGACGAATTCCGGGATCAGGCCGAACTTGATCAGGTCCTCGGGTTCGACACCGGCAAGAATCTCGCCGACATTGCCCTTGGTCTCCTTCGACTGGACTTCGGCGGCAAAGCCGATACCGCTCTTCACGGAGCGATCGCGAATGACCTTTTCCAGGCCGGCGAAAGCACCACCGACGATGAACAGGATGTTCGACGTGTCGACCTGCAGGAATTCCTGCTGCGGATGCTTGCGACCACCCTGCGGCGGAACCGAGGCAACCGTGCCCTCGATCAGCTTCAGCAAGGCCTGCTGCACACCTTCGCCCGAGACATCACGCGTGATGGACGGGTTGTCCGACTTGCGGGAAATCTTGTCGATCTCGTCGATGTAGACAATGCCGGTCTGGGCCTTGTCCACGTCGTAATCGCACTTCTGCAGAAGCTTCTGGATGATGTTCTCGACATCCTCGCCCACGTACCCTGCTTCAGTCAGCGTGGTCGCATCGGCAATGGTGAACGGCACGTTCAGCAAGCGTGCCAGCGTTTCCGCCAGCAGAGTCTTGCCGGAACCCGTCGGGCCGATCAACAGGATGTTCGACTTGGAGAGCTCAACCTCGTCCTTGTCGTTGCTGCCGCGAACTTCCAGTCTCTTGTAATGGTTGTAGACCGCAACCGACAGGACTTTCTTGGCGCTCTCCTGGCCAATCACGTACTGGTCGAGGACCGCCTTGATTTCTTTCGGCTTGGGCAGCTTGTCGTGCGTCTGGTCTGCCTGCTCTGCCATCTCTTCACGGATGATGTCGTTGCAGAGCTCCACGCATTCGTCACAGACAAACACGGACGGGCCCGCAATCAGCTTGCGAACCTCATGCTGGCTTTTGCCGCAAAACGAGCAATACAGCAGCTTGCCGCTATCGTCGCTTCCGCTTCGGGTATCGTCTGTCATGCCAAATCCTGCTGCTTGGGTGGCTGGCCGGTCGAGCCGCGAGAAGCACCCGAACCCGGGCACAACGCCTCTGATTCAGGTATAGCACGATGCAGGGGCACCGTGAACCCGCCGGTGGACATCAATTTGGGCCGGAAACCCGCGCCATTGGTGGTTTTTTAGCCACCTGGACGCTGGGTCAGCACCTGGTCGATCAGGCCGTATTCCGTGGCCCGCTCGCCACCCATGAAATTGTCGCGATCAGTGTCTTTCTCGACCTGATCGATGGGCTGGCCCGTGTGATGGGCCAGGATCTCGTTCAAGCGCTGTTTCGTGGCCAGGACTTCCCGCGCGTGGATGTCGATATCCGAGGCCTGGCCCTGGAATCCCGCCAGCGGCTGGTGAATCATCATGCGCGAATGCGGCAGCGCAAAACGCTTGCCCTTGGCGCCTGCCGCCAGCAGTACGGCACCCATGCTGGCCGCCTGGCCGATGCAGATGGTGCTGACATCCGGCTTGATGAACTGCATGGTGTCGTAGACCGCCAGGCCCGCACTCACCGAGCCACCCGGCGAATTGATGTAAAGGTGGATGTCCTTGTCCGGGTTTTCCGACTCCAGGAACAGCAACTGCGCGACAATCACGTTGGCCATGTAGTCCTCGACCGGCCCCACGGCAAACACCACGCGCTCCTTCAGCAGGCGGGAATAGATGTCGTAAGAACGCTCGCCGCGGGCGGTCTGTTCGACCACCATCGGTACGAGGTTCAGGGCTCGGGTATCCATGGCACCGTAGTTGTTGTCGCTCATTCGCTTTGGTCCTCTTTCACGACCGGAATTCTGATCAGCTTCGAAGGCTACCTTATCAACCCCTGGGCTGCTCGTTCATGATGTCTTCGAAACTGGACTTCTTCTCCTTGATGGTAGCCTTTTCCCGCAGCAGGTCCACCGCCTGCTCTTCCAGCGACATCGCCTCTATCTGGCGCATCACCTGCGGGTTGGCCTTGTACTGGGCAATGACCTGGTCCTGCTCGCCGTACTGTGCCGTCATGTCGGCCAGGATGGCATCGACCTTGGCCTGGTCCACCTTCAGCTCGTTGACCTTGATGATCTCGCCCAGCAGCAGTCCCAGCGCCACGCGCTTGCGGGCCCGCTCCTCGAAAAGTTCGCGCGGGAACTGGTGCGGATCGGCCTCTTCGCCCATGCCCATGCGGCGAGCCATGTCGTGCTGCAGGCTGTGGATTTCCTCGTCCACCAGCGCATTCGGCAGGTCGAGCTTGTTGGCATCGACCAGGGCGTCCAGCAGGCCTTCCTTGCCCTTGCGCTTGATGGCCTGCTCCAGCTCGCGTTCCATGTGCTCGCGCACATCGGCCCGCAGCTTGTCGATGCCGCCTTCGTTGACGCCGAAGTTCTTGACGAACTCGTCATCCAGCTCCGGCAGCTGCTGCTCCTCGACGCGGTGCGCCTTGACCGTGAACTTGACCTTCTTGCCCTGCAGCTCCTCGGCCTGGTAGTCCTTGGGGAACTTGACGTCGAAGCTCTTCTCCTCGCCCGCCTTCAGGCCCATCAGGCCCTTTTCGAAATCCGGGATCATGCGACCGCCACCGAGTTCGACCGGCATTTCCTGGCCGGAATTGCCCGGGAAATCCTCGCCCTTGAGCTTGCCTTCGAAATCGATGATCACGCGATCGCCCTCGGTGGCGGCCTTGTCGGCTTCCACCCAGTCGGCACGCTGCTTGCGCATGTTCTCGATCATGCCCTCGACGTCCTCGTCGCTGACCTCGGCCACCGGCTGCTCGACCTTCAGGCCCTCGGTCTTCTTCAGCTTGACCTCCGGGTAGACCTCGAAGGTAGCGGTGTACTTCAGGCCCTTGCCCTCGGCCATGTCGACCGGGTCGATCAGCGGCTGGCCGGCCGGCTGCAGACTCTGCTCACGCAGTGCCTCTCCGTAGCTAGACTGGATCAGCTCCTGCATGACTTCCTGCTGCACATCCTCGCCGTACTGCTGCTTGACCACCTTGAAAGGCACCTTGCCAGGGCGGAAGCCCTTGACCTTGGCGGTGCGGCTGAGGCGGCGCAGTCGGTTGTCGATCTCGTTATCCACCCGCTCGGCCGGCACTTCTACCGTCATCTTGCGCTCGAGACCCTTGGTGGTCTGCACGGAAACCTGCATTGCTTGCTCCTCGAAATTCGGAAGTTACTGATTTAAAAAGGTTTTAAGGGTCGAGCCGCCATGCTCGACCCCGCTATCTGGTGCGAAAGGAGAGACTCGAACTCTCACCCCATTCGGGACTGGAACCTAAATCCAGCGCGTCTACCAATTCCGCCACTTTCGCCTGGCTGCCAAACCGGATCCGGCCCGCCGAAAGCGCCACATTATAACAGCAATATGGGTGCAATCCGGCGTAAATCAAGGCCTCGCGAGGGCAGCTCGCGGACCCGGAACCACAAGCAAAAAGCCCGGCAGAAGCCGGGCTTTTCGGTGTTGGTGGGCCGTCAGGGACTCGAACCCCGAACCAATTGATTAAGAGTCAACTGCTCTACCAATTGAGCTAACGGCCCTTTTGGGCTGCGCATTATACACGCATTTTCCCGGGCCGAAAGGCCGGAAACTGGGGTGGAAGACGGGACTCGAACCCGCGACAACCGGAATCACAATCCGGGGCTCTACCAACTGAGCTACATCCACCACTGAAACTTGTCATGCCACCTGCCGCGGGCCACCGCTTGCCAGATGGCGCGCCCGGCAGGACTCGAACCTGCAACCCTCGGCTTAGAAGGCCGATGCTCTATCCGGTTGAGCTACGGGCGCAGTCAAACACTGCCTGGCTGTCACCTTGTAACTGGTCGGGGCAGAGGGATTCGAACCCCCGACCCTCTGCTCCCAAAGCAGATGCGCTACCAGACTGCGCCATACCCCGCATCCGTTGCACGGGCAGCCTCCCGCGCAGAGCCGGGAATGATACGTATCCGTCACCGCATCGTCAATTCGCATTGCCATTAGATTGTAGCAAAACCCGGGCCGGGCCCGGGTCCGGGGGCAGCATCGCTCGCTTGTTGGCTGCCGGGCCGCGTGCGACAATTCCGCGCCTCGACGGGAGGGATCGATGACTGCGCAACTGATCGACGGCAAGGCACTGGCCAAATCCATTCGAAAAGACGTCGCCGCCCAGGTGGCCGCGCGACAAGCGGCGGGCAAACGGGCCCCGGGGCTGGCCGTGGTACTGGTTGGTAACGACCCGGCCTCGGAGGTTTACGTCAACCACAAGCGCAATGACTGCGAGGAAGTCGGTTTCTTCTCCGTATCCCATGACCTGCCCGCCGACACCCGCCAGGCAGACCTGCTGGCGCTGATCGACCAGCTGAACGACGACCCCACGGTCGACGGCATCCTGGTTCAGCTGCCGCTGCCCGACCATATCGACACTGTCTCGGTCATCGAGCGAATCCGCCCCGAGAAGGACGTCGATGGCTTTCACCCGCACAACATCGGTCGCCTGGCGCAGCGCATCCCCCAGCTCCGCCCTTGCACGCCCTTCGGCATCGTTCGCTTGCTGGAATCCATCGGCGAGGAGTTCAAGGGGCGGCACGCCGTCATCGTGGGCGCCTCGAACATCGTCGGTCGGCCGATGTCGCTGGAACTGCTGCTGGCCGGCGCAACCGTGACCACCTGCCATCGTTTCACCGATGACCTGGCTTACTTCGTCAGGCAGGCAGACATCGTGGTGGTTGCCGTGGGCAAGCCCGGGCTGGTCAAGGGCGAATGGATCAAGCCGGGCGCCACGGTGATCGATGTCGGCATCAATCGTGGTGAAGACGGCAAGCTGACCGGCGACATCGAGTTCGAGGCCGCCGCCGAACGCGCGGCCTGGATCACACCGGTGCCAGGGGGAGTCGGCCCGATGACTCGCGCGATGCTGCTGGTGAATACCTTGAGTTCCGCCGAAAGCCGCGACTGAGTCAAGCAAACCCGAGAAAAAGCCGCCTGGTCAGGCGGCTTTTTCGTTTCGGCACTCCGATTCAGCGACCACGTCGCCAGGTCGTACCCTCGGGGCCGTCATCCAGGATGACGCCCTCTGCCGCCAGCATGTCCCTGATGCGATCCGCCTCGGCGAAATCCTTTGCATCACGCGCCGCCTTGCGTTCGGCGATCAGGCCTTCGATACGTTCGGCATCATCGTCGTCGCCACCGCCACGCAGGAATTCCTCCGGTGACTCGCGCAGCAGGCCCAGCCGCCCTGCCAGTGACAGCAGTTCACCGCGCAGGCCTGCTTGCTCTTCCGGATCGCTGGCCGTATTGATCGCTGATGCCAGTTCGAACAGCACGGATATCGCCATTGGCGTGTTCAGGTCGTCGTCCATTGCCGCGAGGAAGCGTTCCCGGTATTCACCCGGATGCCCTTCCGCAACTTCGCCGCGGGCCGCAAGGTACAGACGCTCTATACCGGCCGCGGCCTTGTCCAGGTTCTCGTTGGAATAATTCAAGGGGCTGCGGTAATGGCTGCCAAGCAGGAAGAAACGGATGACTTCCGCGCGATAGCTCTTCAGCACGTCCCGGATGGTGAAAAAATTGCCCAGCGACTTGGACATCTTCTCTTCGTCGATGTTGACGAAGCCGTTGTGCAGCCAGTGCTTCACGAAAGGCGCGTCATGGGCACCGCAACTCTGAGCAATTTCGTTCTCGTGATGCGGGAACTTCAGGTCCATGCCACCGCCATGGATGTCGAATGCCTCACCCAGGCAGTCGCGCGACATGGCCGAGCACTCGATATGCCAGCCCGGGCGGCCCTTGCCCCAGGGTGAATCCCAGCTCGGCTCGCCCGGCTTCGCCGCTTTCCAGAGCACGAAATCCACGGGATCCTTCTTGGCCTCGTCGACCTCGACTCTGGCGCCGGCGCGCAGGTCTTCCAGTTTCTTGCCCGACAGCTTGCCGTAGTCTGCAAACGTCCCGACGGCGTAGTAGACATCACCGTTGTCCGCCGCGTAAGCATGGCCACGCTCGATCAGGCGTTCGATCATCTCGATCATCTGCGGCATGTATTCCGTCGCTTTCGGCTCGCGATCCGGCCGCAGGATGCCGAGCGCATCGAAGTCTTCGTACATGGCGTCGATGTAACGACCACTAAGCTCGCCGATGCTCTCGCCATTCTCGTTGGCGCGCTTGATGATCTTGTCTTCGATGTCCGTGATGTTGCGAACGTACTCCACGTCGTAACCGCTCGCACGGAGATGCCGCAGGACGGCATCGAATACCGTGTAGCAGCGCGCATGACCGATGTGGCAATGGTCGTAAGGCGTGACCCCACAGACGTACATCTTCACCTTGCCCTCTTCCAGGGGCACGAAGTCTTCCTTCTGTCTCGTCATCGAGTTGTAGAACCGCAACTTGCTCACTCTTCCATTACCTCAGTCTTGTTTGGCTGCATGCCGCTGGGCGCTTGCCAAGCGTTCGCCAATGACATCTTTCCCGAGCAGGTCCCAGACGCGCGCCATTTCCGGCCCATGCGTGAGACCGGTAATGGCCGCACGCAAGGGCATGAAAAGCCCCTTGCCCTTCACGCCTGCTGCCTGGCCCGTGGCCTTGGCAAACGTCTTGAAGTCCTCAGCGCCATCCAGTTCGTCAAGCGCAGCCTTGTAGAAACCATCGCCTGCCTCGCGCAGCACATTCAGCGCGGCATCGGAATGGAAACCTGCGTCCGAATAGAGCGCCTTTGCCAGCTCCGCGGCATCCACCGGCATGACGATATTGTCGCGCACTGTCTGCACGAAACGGGCGTGATCCTCGGCAGGCACTCGTGCCGCAAGCTCCGAATGGGACTCGTGTGCCAGCAACCAGTCCAGCATCTCGCCATCCG
>JAWWBS010000030.1 GCA_033720895.1 Gammaproteobacteria bacterium | reverse complement strand
GTAGAGCTTGGCTTTCAGCTGCTTCATCGCCGTCGCCTTGTTCTTGTGCTGGGAACGGTCGTTCTGGCAGGCCACCACGGTGCCGGTCGGCTCGTGCGTGATTCGCACGGCGGAGTCGGTTCGGTTCACGTGCTGGCCACCGGCGCCGGATGCACGATAGGTATCGATGCGAAGATCCGCCGGGTTGATCTCGACTTCGAAGCTGTCGTCGATTTCCGGCGAGACGAACACGGAGGCGAAGGACGTATGACGACGGTTGCCGGAATCGAACGGTGACTTGCGCACCAGGCGATGCACGCCGGTTTCCGTGCGCAGCCAGCCGAACGCGTATTCCCCGCCAAAGCGCACGGTCGCGCTCTTGATGCCGGCGACATCACCCTCGGAGAGCTCCATGATCTCGGTGTCGAAACCATTCTGCTCGCCCCAGCGCAGGTACATGCGCAACAGCATGTTGGCCCAGTCCTGCGCTTCCGTCCCGCCGGAACCGGCCTGGATGTCGACGAAGGCATTGGCCTCGTCCATCTCGCCAGCGAACATGCGACGGAACTCGAGCTTCTCGATGATCTTTTCGTTGCTGTCGAGATCGCCGTTGAGGTCATTGAGGGCACTTTCATCCTCTTCCTCGGCAATCATCTCGACCAGCTCGCCGGCATCTTCCAGCGAGGTGCTCAGCCTGGTGATGCTGGAGACGATTTCGTCCAGGCGGGCACGCTCCTTGCCAAGCTCCTGGGCGCGCTCGGGCTCGTCCCAGACCTTGGGGTCTTCCAGTTCGCGGCTTACTTCTTCGAGGCGGTCCTGCTTTTCCTCGAAGTCAAAGATACCCCCTCAGCGCCGAACAGCGCTCCTGGAGATCCTTGATGCGGGAACGAACCGGATTGATTTCCATGACTTGCGTATCTCTTCTGGCTGGCCGTAAAAGGCGGCTATGTTACACCATTGGGCCAGCGCTACGCAGCCCGCAGGACGTTGAAATTCAAGGGCCGAGGTCCGTGTCAGCGCGGTTCTAGGTGGTCGACGATCAACTGCACACTGCGCCGTCCCCGCCATTCGTTCACATCCAGGCGAAAGGCCGCCCGCACGCGATCGCTGGCAAGTCGCTCGCCTACCCCGAAGGCAATGGCATCCAGCAGCTGTCCACCGGGGCCGGCGAGCTTCAGCTTGAGATGACGCTCGCCGACAATGCGCTGCTCCGCGATTCCGAATTCCCCGTCAAACAGCGGTTCCGGGAAGTGCTGCCCCCACGGTCCGGCGCTGCGCAGCAATTCAGCCGTTTCCAGCGACAGCTCGGCTGCCGCGAGTTCGCCATCCGACCACAGCACGCCCTTGAGGTCGTCCTTGTCCAGCAGCCGAGAGGCCTCGGCATTGAATGCCGCCTCGAAGGTATCCAGCTTGTCGCGATCCAGCGATAGCCCGGCTGCCATGGCGTGGCCGCCGAACTTGTCGATCAACCCAGGGTGCTTTGTTGCCACGGTATCCAGCGCATCGCGAATGTGGAAACCGGGGATGCTGCGTGCGGAGCCTTTGAGGGTGGCACTACCCGGATCAGAGGGCGCAAAGGCGATCACCGGCCGATGCCAGCGTTCCTTGATGCGCGAGGCCACCAGCCCCACCACGCCCTGGTGCCACTCTTCCTGGAACAGGCACAGGGCCGTCGGCAAGTCATGGTCACCCTGTTCGTTCAAGTGCAGCTTGTCGATCGCCGCCAGCGCCTCATCCTGCATGGTCTGCTCGATATCACGTCGCGACCGGTTGAATTCATCCAGCTGGGTCGCCAGCTGCAAGGCTGCGGAATGATCATCCGCCACCAGGCAGTTGATGCCGATGGACATGTCATCCAGCCGGCCGGCTGCATTGAGACGCGGACCCAGTGCAAAGCCGAGATCGCTGGCCGTCATGTTCTGCCGCGACCGCCCCGCCACATCGATCAGTGCGAGAATGCCCGGACGCGCTTCACCGGCACGGATGCGCGCCAGCCCCTGGTGCACCAGTCGGCGGTTGTTGGCATCCAGTGGCACGACATCCGCGACCGTGCCAAGTGCCACCAGGTCCAGCCATTCGGCGAGATTGACGTCACCACCGGGCTCACCCTGCTCGCGCAGGCATTTTCTCAGGGCCAGCAAGACATAGAACATCACGCCAACACCGGCCAGCGCCTTCGAAGGGAATTCATCGCCTGGCGAATTCGGATTGACGATGACATTGGCTGCCGGCAACCGGGCCCCTGGCAAATGATGATCGGTCACCAGCACGTCGATGCCGGCCTCACGCGCTGCCTGTACGCCAGTGATGCTGGAAATGCCATTGTCCACGGTGACAATCAGGCTGGGCTCGCGCTTGACCGCCAGCGCGACGATCTCCGGCGTCAGGCCATAACCGAAACGGAAACGATCCGGCACCAGGAAATCGACATGCGTTGCACCCATCCTGCGCAGCGCCAGCAGGCCCAGTGCTGTCGACGTGGCGCCATCGGCATCGAAGTCACCCACGATCAGGATGCGGCCGTCGAAATGCTTCGCCAGCAACTCGGCGGCCGCTTCAAGACCGCCAAGCGAGGCTGGCGATTCCAGCGCCGCCAGGCCATAGTCCAGCGACTTCGGGTCTCGCACGTCGCGATGCGCATAGAGTCGTTTCAGCAGGTCCGGCAGGTCGCCGTATTGCGAAGTGTCTATGTCAGCAGCTGCCTGGCGGCGGCGAATTTCCATTTCTCACTCTCCAAACAAAAGTGTCGGCCGGCGTCGGCGCCAGAGCTTCCAGCGATCCGAGGGACGCGCGCGATAGTACTGCCCGTCGCCGGCGTAGAGGTCGACCGCATCGATCCGGCCTGCCGCGAGCGCAGCGGCCGCGGGCTGCAGCCAGCGGCTATCGATGTCCTGCAACGCCTCCTGCCAGGCAGCGATATCGTCCCGGTCCAGCGCGACAACCGCCGCGTCCAGCTCGATGACCAGGCTGCCCTGGTCGACCAGGTCGGCTTCGAAGCTCCCCGGCTTCCGCACCTGCGTGCTGCCGAGTTCCCGAGCCAATGCTGCCAGCAAGGCGGACTCGCCAAGCAGTTCCTGTGGCCCGGGAAAATCCCGATGGACGTTGCGCGCAGCCTGCTCGTTCCAGAACCACAGGCTGCTGATTGGTGCCTGGCCGCGCGCTTCACGTTGCCGATTCACCGCATGCTGGTGCAGCAGCATCTGCACTTCATTCAGCAGGGCATGGACCTTGCCGGCCTGGGCACCGGAGGGCAGCGCCTCGCGAGCACCATGCCCCTGGGCTCGCCAGGTCGGCGTGAAATGAAGGTCGCGAAACAGTGCGCTGCGTGCCAGCAACTGGCCATCGACGAGCGACAGCGCCAGGTCCGGGGCGAAATGCTCATTCACTGCCTCGCGGATCGACGCCAGCTCGGCATCGTCGGCCGCCACCATGGCAGGACCCAGCACGACAAGGTCATCACTGCCGGGCTGCAGGAGCACGGGGTCAGCCAAACAGAGCGCAGGGTTCGACTCGCCGGCCAGCAGCTCAGCAAGCGACCGTTCGGCGGCATCGTGGTACAGGCCATGGCGACCCGGTGCACAGGTGTAACGGCTGGACCGGGCCAGGAGGCGCGCCAGGCCGGGCAGGCCCGGCAGCTCGACCCCGCGCTGGAACCGGCGAGGCACCGCGAGCATGGCGGGAATGTTGAATATGACCTGGCGGTCACTCATTGCGAACGGACTCCTCGACAGCAGCTGTCTTGCTGGAGATGAAACGGGTGATTGCGTATCGTACGGGCATGAAAATCAGCCGTGAAGCCCCGCAGGAAAACAATCGCTACGTCGTCCGCGCCTATGGTCCTGGCGAGGTGCAGATCAACGAGACACGGTACAGCCGGAGCCTGATCGTGGCCCCCGACCAGCTGCTCGAAGACTGGCCCGTCTCCCGTGCCAGCGAACTGACGCCGGCTGCACTGGAGCCCCTGCTGGCACTGGATCCGGAAATCATCCTGCTGGGTACGGGCGAGAAGCTGCAGATGCTGGGCATGGAGTTCCAGCTTGCGGCGCTGGAGAACGGCTCCGGGCTGGAGGTCATGGACACGGCAGCCGCCTGTCGGACGTTCAATGTATTGATGGGCGAAGGCCGCAAGGTCGTGGCTGGCCTGGTCCTGGAAGGCTGAGTTATTCGAAAAGGGCTTCTTCGGTCAGGCCTTCCGATTCAAGAATCTGCCGCAGGCGACGCAGCGCGTCCATCTGGATCTGGCGCACGCGTTCACGCGTGACGCCGATGGTATTGCCCACTTCTTCCAGCGTCGCCTTGTCATGGCCGTTCAGGCCAAACCGGCGGATGACGACTTCGCGCTGCTTGTCCGTCAGCTTGCCCAGCCATACGCCGATCACTTCATGCAGGTTTTCGTTCTGCAGCAGCGTCGACGGGTCCGTTTCGTTTTCGTCCGGAATCGCATCCAGCAGCAAGCGGTCACCATCGCGACCGATGGGCGTATCCACCGAGGCAATGCGCTCGTTAAGGCCAAGCATGCGTTTGACTTCACCAATCGGCTTGTCGAGCTTGCGGGCAATCTCCTCGGTGCTCGGCTCGCGGTCCAGTTCCTGGGAAAGCTGGCGGGCAGCGCGCAGGTAGAGATTGATTTCCTTGATGACATGGATCGGCAGGCGGATGGTGCGGGTCTGGTTCATGATGGCCCGCTCGATGGTCTGGCGAATCCACCAGGTGGCATAGGTCGAGAAGCGGAAGCCGCGTTCCGGATCGAATTTCTCGACCGCGTGGATAAGCCCCAGGTTGCCTTCCTCGATGAGATCCAGCAGTGGCAGGCCACGATTGATGTAACGGCGGGCGATCTTCACGACCAGGCGGAGATTCGATTCGATCATGCGCTTGCGAGAGGCTTCGTCGCCCTTCAGCGCCTTGCGGGAGAAATAGACTTCCTCCTCGGCGGACAGCAGCGGCGAGTAACCGATTTCGCCAAGGTACAGGCGAGTCGCATCCAGTGCTTCGGCCGTGACCTTGCCGGCACTCATGTCGACCTGCTCTTCTTCCTTGTCGGCTACCTCGTTCTTGTCATCAACGAGATCGACATCAGTGTCGTCGCTTGAATCTCCCATGAGCTCCCCATCCATGTCGAATTCGTCTTCGACGGTGTCCTGCTCGCGTTCCAGCACCGCGGTAGCGGCACGTGCGGCAGCTTGCGCCTCCCGCCCAGTGCGGGAATTGCCTGATTTCTGCTCTGTGAGACGTTTTCTGGCCACGCCCCCTCCTGAACACGAGTCGACCACGACTCCGGTCGTGTCGACACCTTCAACGTGCGGGCAGGTATGGCAGCGGATCGACGGCCTTGCCGTTGATGCGGATTTCGAAATGCAAAAGTGGCCTGCTTTCCGGACCACGCCCCATTTTCGCGATCCTTTCCCCCTGCTCTACCTGCTCTCCCTCGGAAACAAACAGCTCGCTGTTGTGTCCGTAGGCGCTCAGGAATTCTTCCGAGTGCTTGATGATAATAATCTTACCGTAACCAATGAGTCCACTACCGGCGTACACGACCTTGCCGGCGGCTGCCGCACGCACATCATCGCCAACAATCCCGCCGATATCGATGCCCTTGCCAGTGGCATTGTTGGCGCCGAAAGTGGCCAGTAGCGAGCCCTCGGTGGGCCACTGCCAAGTGATGCCCGATGACGTTGTCGCTCGAGGACTCGGCGGTGCAGCAGCCTGTGCCGGACGGGTCGGCTCGCGCGGTGCAGCGGCAAGAGAACCATCGCCGGGCAGGAGACTCAACTGCTGACCTGGATAGATGGTGTAATCGGAACCAATGTCATTCCACTTGGCCAGCTGGCGGAAGTCCAGGCCGTATCGAAAGGCGATGGAATAGAGGGTGTCGCCCTTCTGCACCTCGTAGGCCTGGTCGGCCCGTGCATCCCCCTGGGTCTCTTCCCAGCGATACAGGCTCGACCCGCAGGCGGTCAGCATCACAAGCAGGGAAACCAGCAGCAGCCGTCTCATCCACGGCTCCAGCTGTACCAGCCGATGGCGATGGCGATCAGCAGCACGACCACCCAGCCAATGACATCGACATGCGCCCGGATGCGAGCTTCCATGCGCTCGCCACCCAGCCGGATCAGCCCCGCCACCAGGAAGAAGCGCCCGCCCCGACCGAGCGCCGAGGCCAGCAGGAAAAGTGGCAGGTTCATGCCCAGCGCGCCGGCGCTGATGGTGAACACCTTGTAGGGAATCGGCGAAAAACCGGCGACCAGCACGGCGAGCACGCCCCACTTTTCGAACCACTCGGTGGCCCGCAGGTAGCCCTGCCAGTAACCCGCCTGGTGCAACAGGCCCTCGACCGCTTCCAGCGCAAGGTAGCCAATCAGGTAGCCCAGCAGGCCACCGAGCACACTGGCGACCGTGGTCAGGGTCGCGAGTGCCCAGGCCGACTGTGGCCTGGCCAGGGTCATCGGCGCCAGCATCACGTCCGGCGGAATGGGGAAAAACGACGATTCGGCAAAACTCAGTCCGCCGAGGTACCAACGGGCATGCGGGTGCGCCGACCAGCGCATGACCCGTGCATAGAGGGCGGAAAATATCTTCATCAGCCCCGGCCCGCTAGCCTTTCCCGCCGAGCAGCGGGACAAACGACACGGGGCCGAGATTCTCCTGGATGAACTCCTGGCCCTGGCGCTCGATCAGCAACAGATCCTGCTTGCGGGGCGGGCCCACCGGGATGACCAGCCGGCCACCGTCGGCCAGCTGTTCCAGCAGGCTCTCCGGCAACGTTTCGGGCGCAGCGGCAACCAGTATCCCGTCATACGGCGCGTGTTCCGGCCAGCCCCAGGTACCGTCGGTGTGCTTCGCCCGTACATTGCGCAGGCCGAGTTCTCGGAAGCGGCGGCGTGCCTTCACCAGCAGCGCATCGATGCGCTCTACCGTGAACAGCTTGCCCACCAGCGGAGCCAGCACCGTGGTCTGGTAACCGCAGCCCGTCCCGACCTCGAGCACCTTGTCGAGGGAGCCTCCAGCCAGCAGGGCCTCGGTCATCTTGGCGACGACGAAAGGCTGCGAAATGGTCTGGCCATGACCGATCGGCAAGGCCGTGTCTTCGTAGGCCCGGGTTGCCAGGGCTTCGTCGACAAAGAGGTGCCGCGGTGCCTCGCGGATGCGCTCCAGCACGCGCTGGTCCTTGATACCGTGCTCCTGCAAGCGTCGCACCAGGCGGTCACGGGTGCGCGCCGAGGTCATGCCGATACCGCTGCGGTGCAGGTCAGCGTTCATGCCGGCAGGCCCTCCAGCCAGCCGGTGACCTGCTCGCGGGCGTCCTGACGGGTGAGATCGATGGTCAACGGCGTGACGGATACATAGCCCTCGCTGACCGCGTGGAAATCGGTATCCGGCCCGGCATCCTGTTCCGGCCCGGGCGGCCCGATCCAGTAGAGTCGCCGCCCCTTGGGATCCTCGCTGGGCACGACCGGCTCCGCCTTGTGGCGATGACCAAGGCGTGTCGACTTGAAGCCCCGCAGGGCTTCCCAGGGCATGTCAGGAACATTCACATTCAGGATGGTGTCGGGAGGCAGCGGATCGCGCAACAGGTGCTGCAGGATTTCACGCGCCACACGGGCTGCAGTATCGAAGTGAGTCGGGCGATCCGAGACCAGCGACACGGCCACTGCAGGCAAGCCGAGAAAACGCCCTTCCATCGCGGCTGCCACCGTGCCGGAGTACAGCACGTCATCACCAAGATTGGCGCCATGATTGACGCCGGAGACGACCATGTCGGGTTCGTCTGCCAGGAAACCGGTCACGGCCAGGTGGACGCAATCGGTCGGCGTGCCGTCGACGCTGTAGACACCCTCGCCTTCTTCCCGGACATGCAAGGGATACTCGAGGGTCAGGGAGTTGCTGGCACCACTGCGGTTTCGATCCGGCGCGACGACACTGACCCGCAGGGAGTCGCCCACACCGCCCTCGCGCAGCTCTGCGGCCAGCGCCTGGATGCCCTCGGCCCGGAAGCCATCGTCATTGCTGACCAGCACGTGCAAACGACTTTCTCCCCTAGCTGGCAGCGGAGCTGCCGTTTCAATTCAATGCCTGACCGGTAATATACTGGAATCCGGTCACATTCTCAGTGTCCGCATGGCACACCCTTGACGCAATGGAATCACCCGCAACCATGAGCAATCCGCCGCCAGACGACCCTGCCGACGACGACCTGGATTCCTTTCGACGGGCCATGGCCGACGTCAAACCCCTGGACGCCCCGGCCCGCGTCGAGCGACCAGCAGCGAAAATCACGCCCAGGGCGCGTTTTGCCGACGCCGACGAGCTGGCTGCGCTGGAAGCCTCGCGCAAGGCCAATCCCGAGCAGGACATGCTGGACCTCGAAACCGGCGAGGAACTGGCTTACATGCGACCCGGCATCCAGCACTCGGTGCTGCGCAAGCTCCGGCGTGGCCAGCTGTCAGTGGCTGCCGAGCTCGACCTGCACGGCCTGACCGCCAAGGCAGCCGGCGGCGAGATCCGCAGTTTCATTCGCGAGGCCCGCGCGGAGGGTGCGCGCTGCGTGCGCATCATCCATGGCAAGGGCAAGCGATCCGGTCATCGTGGTCCGGTGCTGAAAGAGAAGACCGCCAGCGTGTTGCGCAAGATGGACGAGGTACTGGCCTTCGGTACGGCCGCTCGGGCCCAGGATGGCGGCAGTGGCGCGGTGTTCGTGTTGCTGCGAAACCGCTGAACCCGACCGACTCGGGATCCAGACTGTGACGCCGTCCTTTTCGCCCGCCCCGCTGGCGCGTTAGGGTTGTCGGCACATCCAACGGGGAGAACACACATGACCTTGCATCTTGAACTTTCGGCCCTGGTCGCGCTGGTCGCGGGCATTCTCATTTTCATCCGCCCCAAGCTGCTGAGCTACATCGTCGCCGTCTATCTCATCGTGATCGGCGTGCTCGGCCTGCTCGGCTACTGACTCACTTCTTCTTGTTTTTCAGTGACTCGACCAGCGCCTGCATGGTGCCTCGGGTCTCGTCACTGAACCAGACGTCCAGGAAGGCCTGGTCGGCCGCGTCGTCGAGCTCGTCAAACAGCTGAACCAGGTCGCGGCGCGCAAAGGCGCGCGTCGCGGCCATCGCCTGCGGTGGCAGGGCGAGTCGCTCGCGGCACCAGGTGATGGCCGTCTCGACCACCTTGTCGGCTGGCACCAGCTGATCCACCAGGCCTGCCTCCAGCGCCTGGTCCGGCGAAGCCATGAAACCCGCAACGGCGTATTGCTCGGCGACACGGTTACCCAGCTGTCGCTGGAACGCTTTCAGGATTACCGGCGGCAGGGTCAGGCCGACACGCACTTCGTTCAGGCCGATCTTGAAATCACCCTCGGCCATGATGCGCACGTCACCGAACAGCGCCAGCACGGCACCGCCTGCGGGGCTGTGGCCTGTCAGGGCACTGGCCACCGGAATGGGTGAACGTGCAATGGCGCCCATCAGTCCCGAGAAATCCTTCCAGAATGCCAGCATCTGGTCCTTGTCCAGGGGCAGCAGTGCCGGTACATCGAGGCCCGCCGAGAACATGCCTGGCTGGCCCGACAGGACAATGGCTTTCGCACCCTGCCCCGGTGCCGCCTCGATCGCCTCAAGCAGGGTTTTCACCAGCTCGGGGTTCAACGCATTCACCGGCGGCCGCGCCATGTTCAATTCGAGAATCGCGCCATCGTCGTGTTGGATATGTGTCAGCATGAAGTACTCCCTGGTATTTATTTTGCCTGGCCCGGATCGAGTGGCGCCTCGGAAAAGTGCAGCAGTTCGCGCAACACGCTGGTCGCGAAACTTCCTGCTGGCAAGCTGAAGTCACAACGCAGCACGTCAGCGTCGACTGCCTCGACGGTAAGGTCTTGCGGGAACTGCCGCAAGCTGCGCCGTTCCTGCTTGAGCTTCTCCTTTTCCAGGAAGCCCACAAGCTCCGGGTAGCGCCCGGCAACAGCCATCTCCAGCGCAGCGCATTCGCCCTGGCTCATCAGTTCACCGCGCCCCCACAAGGGACCGGTCGGGTTGATGTCGCCACTGGCCAGTCGCGCATCGAGCCCCGCCTCGCCATCGGCAGAGAAGACGCTGCGTGAACCAGCCAGCTGTACGATCTCGCCGGGCAGGATGGATTGCCATGTTCCCGCCTCGACGCGGACAGCCAGTACCGCATTGAACAGGTAGCTGCGCACGGCGGACAGGTAGATGCCCCCTTTCGCTCCGTCCAGGGCTCGCACCACGTTGTGACCACCCCGACCGAATCGCTGGGGCCCGAAATAATCCGGCACGCCCTGTTCACGCAACGCGTCCACGCGTGCCAGCACGCTGTCCACATCAGTAACATCACGAATGACAAGGGCAAACCGGTTCGCGACATGGCTGCCGCGACGCAACTTGCGTCGGTGCCTGTGCACGGCGGTGATTCGGAACTCGGGATTGCTGAAGGACGACCAGTCGGTTTCCTGCTGGCCGGCCGGCAAGCTGTACCACTGCGTCGTGACGGCATGGCGATCCTTCATGCCATTGAAACCGACATCGCGAAATCGCACGCCAGCATGGTTGGCGAGCTGCTTGGCAACCCAGTCGGAATTGGAGTCCTTCTTTTCGATACAGAGCAGCCAGTGGTCGCCGTCGCCATCCGGTTCGAATCCGAGGATTTCATCAACCCGGAAGTCTTCCGCACGATGTCGAATGACGCCGCTGGCGGCAGGCACTCCAAATGCATGGGGGTAACTCGAGAAATCGACCACCAGGTCGGCGCTGCCCTTGTCACTCATCGGTATCTTCTTCGCTTTCCTGCAGCGCCGGATCCGCCACCTGGTAGAAGGTCTCGCCCTCGCGAATCATGCCGATCTCGGAACGCGCCCGCTCCTCGACGGCCTGCAAGGCAGTCTTCAGGTCTTCCACTTCCGCCGCCAGCGCCGCATTGCGTTCGCGCAACTGCTGGTTGCGCTGCTGCTGCTCGGCGACACGCTGCTGCAATTTCCACAGGTCAGGCAGGCTGCCCTGCCCCAGCCACAACTGCCCCTGCAGGATCAGGAAGATCAAGCCGAGAAGTATGGCCAGGGCACGCATGTCAGTGACTGCCGATATCGATGGCAGCTACCTCAGCGGCCGACGCCGGCCGGAAACGCACCGCGCCCCGGGTAGGTCGCCTTGCTGCCAAGTCGCTCTTCGATACGCAGCAACTGGTTGTACTTGGCGATCCGGTCCGAACGCGACATGGAGCCGGTCTTGATCTGCGTGGCGGTGGTTGCCACGGCGATGTCGGCAATGGTGGCATCTTCGGTTTCGCCCGAGCGGTGCGAGGCAACGGCAGTGTAACCGTTGTCGGTTGCGAGCTTGATGGCCTCGAGCGTTTCGGTGAGCGTGCCGATCTGGTTGACCTTGATCAGGATGGAGTTGGCAATCTTCCTGTCGATGCCTTCCTGCAGGATCTTCGGATTGGTGACAAACAGGTCGTCGCCGACCAGCTGCACCTTGTCGCCGATCTTTTCGGTCAGCAGCTTCCAGCCATCCCAGTCCGATTCGTCCATGCCATCTTCGATGGTGACGATCGGGTAACGCTCGACCAGGTCGGCGAGGTAATCGGCAAACTCGGCGGAGCTGAACTTCTTGCCTTCAGATTCGAGGTGGTAGACACCATCCTCGTAGAACTCCGAGGAAGCGACGTCCAGCCCCAGCAGGATGTCTTCACCGGCCTTGTAACCCGCCTTGTCGATCGCTTCCAGGATCACTTCCAGCGCGGCCTCGTTGGACGGCAGGTCCGGCGCGAAACCGCCCTCGTCACCCACAGCGGTGTTCATGCCACGCGAGTTAAGGACCTTTTTCAGGGCATGGAAGATTTCCGCACCCTGGCGCAGGGCTTCCTTCAGCGACGGCGCACCCACCGGCAGGATCATGAATTCCTGCAGGTCGACGGAATTATCCGCATGCTCGCCGCCATTGATGATGTTCATCATCGGTACCGGCATGTCCGTGGCGGCATTCCCGGTCATGTCACCCAGGTACTCGTACAGCTCCTTGCCCTTGGCAAGTGCTGCGGCCTTGGCCACCGCCAGGGAAACGGCCAGCAAGGCGTTGGCGCCCAGGCGTCCCTTGTTGTCGGTGCCGTCGAGTTCAATCATCTTGTCGTCGATTTTCACTTGCGCGGTTGCGTCCATGCCCAGCAAGGCATCGCGAATTTCGGTATTGACGTTTTCCACGGCCTTCTCGACGCCCTTGCCGAGGTAACGATTCTTGTCGCCATCGCGCAGCTCGACGGCTTCGCGCGAACCGGTCGACGCACCGGACGGTACGGCGGCGCGGCCCATGATGCCGCCCTCGAGGGTAACGTCGGCTTCGATCGTGGGGTTGCCGCGCGAATCGATGATTTCACGCGCGTGGATATCGACAATCTTGGTCATTGCTTGCTGCTCCTGGAAAATGAACAAGGCACGTCCGGCAGAACCGGATGTGCCTGGAAATCAAAACGACTTACTTGACCTTGTCTTCGACGAAGCCGCGCGCCTTTACCACCTCGTCGATGGCCTTGAGGCTCGCCAGCAGTTCCTCGGCCAGGTCAAGCGGCCAGGAATTGGGTCCGTCGCACAGTGCATTGTCCGGATCCGGGTGCGTCTCCATGAACACGCCCGCCACACCGGCAGCGACCGCTGCACGGGCGAGAACCGGAATGTGCTCGCGCGCACCGCCGGAGGAAGAACCCTGCCCGCCCGGCATCTGCACCGAGTGCGTGGCATCGAACACGACCGGGCATCCCGTCTGGCGCATGATGGCCAGCCCGCGCATGTCGGACACGAGGTTGTTGTAGCCGAAGGAGAAACCGCGCTCGCAAACCATGATCTGCTCGTTGCCAGTCTCGCGGGCCTTCTCGACGACCTTGCTCATTTCCTGCGGCGACAGGAACTGGCCCTTCTTGATGTTCACCGGCACGCCATGCTTTGCGGCCTCGTGAATGAAATCGGTCTGGCGGCAAAGGAAAGCCGGCGTCTGGATCAGGTCGACCACGGCTGCCACTTCGGCGATCGGCGTGTACTCGTGCACATCCGTCGTCACCGGCACGCCGATATCGTCCTTTACCTTCTGCAGGATGCGCAGGCCTTCTTCCATGCCCGGACCACGGTAGCTCTTGCCCGAGGTGCGGTTTGCCTTGTCGAAGGATCCCTTGAAGATGTAGGGAATGCCGAGGCGATCGGTGACTTCCTTGAGATGACCGGATACGTCCATCGCCAGCTGCTCGGATTCCAGGGTGTCGGGCCCGGCAATCACGAACAGCGGGTGCTCCAGCCCCGCTTCGAAATGACAGAGTTTCATGCGCGTTGCGCCTCCTTGGCACCGGTGGCTGCATGTTCACGGGCAGCTTTAATGAAACCCGAGAACAAGGGGTGACCACGACGCGGCGTGGAGGTGAACTCCGGATGGAACTGGCTGGCCACGAACCACGGATGGTCCGGCAGCTCGATCATTTCCATCAGGCCATCCTCGGACTTGCCGGAAAAGCGCATGCCGTTTTCCTGCAATTGTTCGAGGTAGTTGTTGTTGAACTCGTAGCGATGGCGATGACGCTCGACGATCACGTCCTTGCCATAAAGATCATGCGCCCTCGTGCCCTTCTCCAGGAAACATTCCTGCGCACCCAGTCGCATGGTGCCGCCCTTGTCGGAATCCTCGCCGCGCACTTCGACCTTGCCGCTGCGATCGCGCCATTCGGTAATCAGGCCGATGACAGGATCGTCCACGTGCGGAGCAAACTCGGTACTGTGCGCCGACTTCAAGCCAACCACGTTGCGCGCAAAGTCGATGACTGCCACCTGCATGCCCAGGCAGATGCCCAGGTAAGGAATCCTGTTCTCGCGTGCGTAGCCAGCGGCCGCGATCTTGCCCTCGATGCCACGCTCGCCGAAGCCCGGGCCCACCAGGATCGCATCCATGCCTGCGAGCGAACCCAGGTCACCGTCAGCCAGGGCTTCGGAGTCGACGTAATGGATGTTCACCTTGGTGCGGGTATGAATGCCGGCGTGAATCAGTGCTTCGTTGATCGACATGTAGGCATCAGCCAGGTCGACATACTTGCCGACAAACGCCACATGCACTTCGGCTTCCGGATTGGCCTTGGCCTGCACGACAGCCTCCCATTCGGACAGGTCGGCGTCCCTGGTTTCCAGGCCGAGCTTCTCGATGACAATGCCGTCCAGGTCCTGCTGGTGCAGCATCATCGGAATCTTGTATATGTCATCGGCGTCATACGCCGAGATCACCGCTTCTTCCTCGACGTTGGTGAACAAGGCGATCTTGCGGCGCGCATCTTCCGGCAGCATTTCGCTGGAACGGCAGACCAGCACGTCCGGCTGGATGCCGATGGAGCGCAGTTCCTTGACCGAGTGCTGCGTCGGCTTGGTCTTGGTCTCGCCGGAGGTCGGAATGAAAGGCACCAGCGTCAGGTGCATGAAAATCGCGTCGCGCTTCAGTTCGACGGACAGCTGGCGAATGGCTTCCAGGAACGGCAAGGACTCGATATCGCCCACCGTGCCGCCGACTTCGACAATGCACACATCCGCATCACCGGCTGCTTCACGGGTGCGCTGCTTGATCTCGTCGGTGATGTGCGGAATGACCTGCACGGTCGCACCCAGGTAGTCGCCGCGACGCTCCTTCTGGATGACGTTCGAGTAGATGCGGCCCGTGGTGAAGTTGTTGCTGCGTCCCGTCAGGGTGCTGACGAAACGTTCGTAATGACCAAGGTCCAGGTCGGTTTCCGCACCGTCATGGGTGACGAACACCTCGCCATGCTGGAACGGGCTCATGGTGCCCGGGTCCACGTTGATGTAGGGGTCCAGCTTGACCATCGCGACGGTCAGCCCGCGCGATTCAAGAATGGCACCCAGCGAGGCGGCCGTGATGCCCTTCCCGAGAGAAGAAACAACACCACCGGTAACGAATATGAACTTAGTCATGCGGAAATCCGATTCGTGCGACGCGGCCAGGGACTGGCTGCGAACCGGAATGAAATTTTACGGCAAAGCCCCTGCCGCCTCAATGCAAAAGCCGGGCTATCTGCCCGTAAATGGACATCAAACGGCAGCAATTACGGCAGGAATGCCCGAAAACAGGCAGGCCTGCCAAAAGGCAGGCTCTACAGCCGGTATTCGTCGGCCAGCAGCCTTGGCCGTTCGTCCCAGGCGGGCCGCCAGCCTCCCGCCTCGAGATGCTCCTCGGAAAGCCAGATATCGCCAACTGCCAGCAGCTCGTCGTCGCGGTAAAGCAAGGGAATGCGGTCTCGCCACCAGGGCAGCACGCCGGCCTCCTGCAGCAGCTTTTTCAGTTCATGGTGGCCACTGCGGCCCTCCGGCGTGAGGCGTTCCCCGCCCTGCCGGTACCGAACCTCGACCGGACCCGGCGGCAGGCCCCGGTCCGAATCAAGCCGTCGCAGCCGCCCGAGCCCCGGCGCTGGCACGAGGGTGTCCTGCTGCCAGCAAACAGGCTCGGGCACCGGCAGTTCATCGACAAGGTACAGCACGCCGCGAAAGCGGCGCAGCTCGCGGCCATCCAGTGCCAGCCTGGGCCTGGCGTCGGGTGCCGCCAGCACAATCTCCCTGAAAATGCGTTCCAGCTGTTCGCTCGACGGCATCCGCAGGCCGTTCACTCGCAACCACTCTCGAACAAGGTTTCGCTGCCGTTCCGGGCCCAGCGGAAGCAATAGCTCCGCCGGCAGGCACTCGCCGTGCAAGGGATTGCGCTCGAGATCGTGGGCCGCCGCCTCGTGCAGCAGTTCGGCAGCCGCCCCGCTGTGACGCGCCGCACGAGCCAGCGTGCGCGCGGCCTGCGGCCACTGCTCGGCAAGCAGTGGCAACACCCGGTGACGCAGGAAATTCCGATCCAGGCTCTGGTCGGCATTGCTGGGATCCTCAAGCCACTCCAGGCCCTGCTCCCGCGCCCATGCTTCGAGGGCTGCACGGTCGAAGTCCAGCAGCGGCCGGCAGAGATGCCCCTGGCCGAAACCGGCCCTCGCTGGCATGGCGGCAAGACCGGCCGGGCCGGAACCGCGCAAGGCCATCAGCAGGAAGGTCTCCGCCTGGTCATCCAGGTGATGTGCCGTCAGCAGCACATCCCCTGGTCCGATGACTTCATGAAACAGCTCGTAGCGTGCCTCCCTGGCAGCCGCCTCCCGCGACAGCCCGGCATGCTGTTCGACGCTGACCGTGTAGGTATCGATGTCGACGCCAAGGTCCCCCGCCTGGCGGGCGCACTGTGCAGCCCAGCTGGCGCTGTCAGGATGCAGGCCATGATCGACATGCACGGCCAGCAGCTCGGGCAGCGGATCCCGGCCAGCCAGGCCTGCCAGGCTGGCCAGCAATGTCGTGGAATCAAGTCCACCGGAATAGGCAATTACCAAACGCAAAGTCCCGGCTGGCAGGACCAGCCGGGACTTCAATGCCTCAGGGGTGTAGTTCACCGCGCCGCTGTCAGGACTTGAAGCGGCCGTTGGCCATCAGGCGCTTGTATCGACGCTCGATCAGCTCGTCCGACGAGTACTTGTCCAGCTGCACCAGCATGTCCGACAGGGACGATTTCAAGGTGCGGGCCATTTCATCCGGATCGCGGTGCGCGCCACCCAGCGGCTCCTTCAGCACCTCGTCGATCAGGCCCAGCTCCTTCAGCTTGTCCGAAGTGATCCCCATCGCCTCGGCCGCCTCGGACGCCTTCTCGGCACTCTTCCAGAGAATCGACGCACAGCCTTCCGGCGAGATCACGGAATAGATGCCGTACTGGAGCATGTTCACCTGGTCACCGACACCGATTGCCAGCGCACCACCTGAACCGCCTTCGCCGATGACCGTGCAGATCACCGGTACGCGCAGCTTGGCCATTTCGAACAGGTTGCGGGCAATCGCCTCGGACTGGCCACGCTCCTCGGCACCGACACCCGGGTAGGCGCCAGGCGTGTCGATAAAGGTAAGAATCGGAATGCGGAAGCGCTCGGCCATCTTCATCAGGCGCAGGGCCTTGCGGTAACCCTCGGGCCGCGGCATGCCAAAGTTGCGCTTCAGCTTCTCCTTGGTGTCACGACCCTTCTGGTGACCGATCACCATTACGGGGCGGCCGTCCAGCCGGGCAAAGCCACCGACAATCGCGGGATCATCGGCAAAGGCGCGATCGCCGTGCAGTTCTTCGAAATTCGTGAACAGGCGACCGAAGTAGTCCAGGGAATACGGGCGCTGCGGATGGCGCGCCAGTTGCGCAACCTGCCAGGCGCTCAAGTCGGAAAAGATGCTTTCCGTCAGGCTGCGGCTCTTGGCTTTCAGGCGTGCGATTTCCTCGGTGATATTGACCGCCGAGTCGTCGCCGACAAAACGCAGCTCTTCGATTTTTGCCTCCAGCTCGGCAATCGGCTGCTCGAATTCAAGAAAATTCAGGTTCATCTGAAGTCCATTCGGTGGAAACCGTTATAAGTTACTGATAGTTAAGGCTGGAAACAAGCCCAAGGCCCGGCGTGGGCGGCTTCAGGCCACTCCGGCGGCCCGTTCCCCTGCCAGCACCTGCTGGCGCTCCCGGCCGTGTACCAGGCGGACATGCTCCCGTCCGAACAGCGCTTCCAGCGCGCGAACCATGCCATCATCCGGCTCGACTTGCCAGTCCTCGGCAAACAACAACCTGCCTCTGGCCGAGGCATTGCTGAAGGCGACGCTGACCCGGCAGGGACCGCCGCGATGGGGTTCGAGTATCTCCCGCAGTCGTGCGATCCGCTCGATATCCTCTTCACTCGAGGTCCAGCGGATATCGATACGGCTGACCGAGGCCTGCCTGGCCTCCTCGATCGGCCGCATTTCCTTTGCCGTGATGCGCCAGGCATTGATGAAATCGTCGAATTGCAGCTTGCCCTCGAGAATCACCACGGCATCCCGAGTGACGAAGTGCCGGAAACGGTTCCAGGCATCCTCGAACAGGGTCGCCTCGATGCGCCCGCTGCGGTCATCCAGTGTCAGTGATACACGGCCACCACGTTTGCGGATTTCTATGACCAGGCCAGCCACCTTCACGGGCTTGGCACGTCCGTAGCGTGGCCGATCGCCGTCGCTGGCGGGCGGATCCTGGTCCACCAGTTCACCGATGCGTGAGGATACGAGATGCTTGAGATCTTCTTCGTAGCGATCGATCGGATGCCCTGACAGGAACAGGCCGAGGGTTTCGCGCTCGCCAGCCAGCAGCTCCTCTTCGCTCCACTCCTCCATCTCGGCCATCGGTGCATGGCCCGCTGCGTCGTCGACTGCCGGCGCAAGACCGAACATGTCGTCCTGCCCTGCCTGCTCGGCCTTGGCTCGCTGGTCGGCACTCTGCAAGGCAGTCGGAAGGTGCGCCATCAGGCTGGCGCGATTGGGCCCCAGCGCGTCGGTGGCACCGGCGCGGATCAATGCCTCCATGGTGCGGCGATTGATTTTCTGCAAGTCGACACGGCGGCAGAAATCATCCAGGTCGTCGAACGGACCGCTGGCTTCACGCTCGGCAACAATGGTTTCGATCACACCGCGACCAACACCCTTGATGGCACCGAGACCGTAGCGGATCGAATTCTCGTCGTGCACGGTAAAGGCGTAATGGGATTCGTTCACATCGGGCGGCAGTATTTCCACCTCGATGTTCTCGCATTCGTCGATGAAACCCACCACCTTGTCGGTGTGATCCATGTCGGAAGACAGTACGGCCGCCATGAACGCAGCCGGGTAATGTGCTTTCAGCCAGGCCGTCTGGTAGGACAGCAAGGCATAGGCCGCCGAGTGCGACTTGTTGAAGCCGTAACCGGCGAACTTCTCCATCAGGTCGAAGATGTACGTGGCGGTTTCTTCCTCGACGCCCTTCTCGCCCGCACCTTTCATGAAGATCTCGCGCTGCTTGGCCATCTCCTCGGGCTTCTTCTTGCCCATGGCACGACGCAACAGGTCGGCCGCGCCGAGCGAATAGCCTGCCAGCTCCTGCGCGATCTGCATGACCTGCTCCTGGTACAGGATCACGCCATAGGTAGGTTTGAGGATGGGCTCCAACGCCGGATGCGGATACTCGACGCGCTGACGGCCGTGCTTGCGGTTGATGAAGTCATCCACCATGCCGGACTGCAACGGACCCGGCCGGAACAGCGCAACCAGTGCGATGATGTCCTCGAAGCTGTCCGGCAACAGGCGCCGGATCAGGTCTTTCATGCCACGCGACTCCAGCTGGAACACAGCCGTCGTCTCGTAGCGCTTGAGCAAGGCAAAGGCCTTCTGGTCATCCATCGGGATGGTGCCGATGTCGAGCGGCGGTTCGCCGGCGGCGCGGCGCAATTCATTGATGTTGTCGAGTGCCCAGTCGATGATGGTCAGCGTGCGCAGGCCAAGGAAGTCGAACTTGACCAGGCCCACGGACTCGACATCATCCTTGTCGAGCTGGGTCACCGTGCTCTCGGATCCCTGCTCGCAATACAGCGGCGTGAAATCGGTCAGCGCGGTCGGCGCAATCACAACGCCACCGGCGTGCTTGCCGGCGTTGCGTGACAGCCCTTCCAGTTCACGCGCGCGGTCGATCAGTTCCCTGACCTCTTCCTCGTTGCGATAGACCTCGACCAGTTCGCCGTTTTCGTCTTCCAGCGCCTTCTCCAGCGTCATCCCGACTTCGAAGGGAATCAGCTTGGCAACACGATCGGTAAAGCCATAGGGATGCCCGAGCACGCGGCCCACATCGCGCACCACCGCACGTGCCGCCATGGTGCCGTAGGTGATGATCTGGGAAACCTGGTCGCGACCGTACTTCTGCGCGACGTAGTCGATGACCCGGTCGCGACCTTCCATGCAGAAGTCGACATCGAAGTCGGGCATGGAGACGCGTTCCGGATTCAGGAAGCGCTCGAACAGCAGGTCGTATTCCAGCGGATCCAGATCGGTGATGCCCAGCGAATAGGCGACCAGCGAGCCGGCGCCCGAGCCGCGGCCCGGCCCGACCGGCACGTCATTGTTGCGTGCCCACTCGATGAAGTCGGCAACGATGAGAAAGTACCCCGGGAAGCCCATCTGGATGATGACATCCAGCTCAAGGTTCAGGCGCTCGTCGTATGGCCGTCGCTGTTCGGAAAACTCCGCTGCCGACGTGTCGAAGAGGCTGGCCAGTCGCTTTTCGAGGCCTTCCTCGGAAACCTTTCGCAACCAGCTGTTGGTGTCGAATCCCTCGGGAATCGGAAACTCCGGCAGGAAGTATTCGCCCAGGTGCAGGCCGAAGCCGCAGCGGCGAGCAATCCTGGCACTGTTGTCGATGGCTTCCGGCAGGTCGGCAAAGAGCTCGCGCATCTCCTCATCGGTCTTGAGATATTGCTCTTCGCTGTAGCGCTTGGGACGCCGCGGATCAGCAAGCACCCTGCCATCATGGATGGACACTCGCGTTTCGTGCGCCTCGAATTCTTCCTTGCGCAGGAAGCGCACGTCATTCGTGGCCACCACCGGCACGCCCCGTTTTGCGGCCAGCTGGATGCATGCCTCGTTGGACTCGGCTTCGCCGTCTCGCCCGGTGCGCTGCAATTCGAAATAGAAGCGGTCACCGAACCAGTGCAGCCATTGCCCGAGCTGCACCTCTGCCTCGTCCACGCGATTGCCGAGTGCGAGCCTCGCGATTTCGCCGTCGCGACAATGACTGATGGCGATCAGTCCGTCGGTATGGCCGTGCAGCCAGTCGCGCTGCACGATGGGTACACCGCGTTCCTGGCCCTCGCGGAAACTGCGCGTGATGAGTTCCGACAGGTTCAGGTAACCCTGGCGATCCTGGCAGATCAGCGTGAGCCCGGTTGCCGGCTCGGCGTCATCCAGGGCTGAAATGCGCAGGTCGGCGCCAAGCAGGGGCTGCACGCCGGCTGCCAGGGCGGCCCGGTAGAACTTGACCATGGCAAACAGGTTGCCCTGGTCGGTCAAGGCAACGGCCGGCATCTCGGCTGTGGCAACCTCGGACATCAGTTCCTTGACACGGACGACGCTGTCGGACAGCGAGAACTCGGTATGCACTCGCAGGTGAACGAAGGGCAGGCTCATGCACTCACCCCTGCCCGCTCGAGAACCTTCCTGACGGGAGCAAAGCTGCGACGGTGGATGTCGAGCACGCCATGCGTATCCAGGGCATCGAGATGCTGGCGCGTCGGGTAGCCCTTGTGGCGATCGAAACCGTACTCGGGATGCTGTTCGTGCCAGCGCAACATTTCGGCATCGCGGTCCACCTTGGCGAGAATAGACGCCGCGCTGATCGCCGGCACAGTTGCGTCCCCACCGACAATCGCCTCCACCGATACAAGCAGCTCGGGACAGCGGTTGCCGTCGACCTGCACATGATCCGGCGTGCTGCCCAGCGACTCGACCGCCCGGCGCATGGCCAGCATGGAAGCCTGCAGGATGTTGAGCTCGTCAATCTCTGCCGGCGAGCAACGCGCAATGGCCCAGGCTTGCGCATGCTCGCGAATTTCGGCATTCAGTTCATTGCGGCGTTTCTCGGAGAGATCCTTGGAATCGCGCAGGCCCTCGATGCAATGGCAGGGATCAAGAATGACCGCGGCCGCAACAACCGGCCCGGCCAGAGGCCCCCGACCCACCTCGTCGACCCCGGCAATCCGTCGTGCCGTGTCGAAAAATGCGATGTCCACCTGCTGGCTCAATCTGGATCCCCGTAATACAGCGTCCCGTCCGTTCGGGCGAACGACCAGGTTCGAAGTGCGCGTATGGGTGGATTGTAGGGGCTTGGACTCCCGCGGGCTACTGCCGCGGGAAGCCGCAGCGATGGCGGCTTCGCGAAGCTGCTTACTTTCTGACCATGTCCATGACAGCCTCGGCCGAACGCGCGGCCGCGTCCTGCCGCAGGGCCAGGTGAAGGTCATGAAAGGGTTCGACCTGCCGCCGTCGCTCGGGACTGTCCTCCAGCAAGGGCAACAAGGCCTGGCCCAGCAGCTCCGACTGGCAACGGTCCTGCATCAGCTCGGGAACCAGGACCTGGCCTGCCAGCACGTTCGGCAGCGAGACCTGCTCCACTTTCAACAGGCCGAACAGGCGGACAATGGCATGGGTCAGCCAGGCAAGACGGTAGGAAACCACCATAGGTCGCTTCAACAGCATCGCCTCCAATGCCGCCGTACCGGAAGCCAGCAGCACCGCATCCGACGCACCCATGACTTCGCGGGACTGGCCCTCGAAAAGTTCGACGTCCGGCAGGTCGATACCCCGGGCGCGCTCCCGTGCCAGCACCTCGCGCACATGCTCGTGAATGCGCGGCGTTGCCATCGGCATGATCACCTTGAGGCCCTTGAAACGTGCTCCCAGCCAGCGCGCCGTGGCCAGGAACTCCGGCAGCAGCCGCGACACCTCGCTCATGCGGCTGCCCGGCAGGATGGCCAGCACGAGCCTGTCCGTTGCGAGGCCCAATGTCCGGCGATACGCATCCTGGTCGATTTCCAGTGGGATGGCATCGGCCAGCGGGTGGCCAACGAACACGGCATCGACGTCATAGCGCGCGTAGATTTCCGGCTCGAAGGGAAACAATGTGAGGACCCGATCCGCCGACTGGCCGATGCGCTCGGCGCGCGAGGCCCGCCACGCCCAGACCGAGGGACTGACGTAATGCACGGTGGGAATGCCCGCGGCTTTGAGGGACTTTTCCAGGCCAAGGTTGAAGTCGGGCGCATCGATGCCAACGAACACATCGGGACGCTGGGCCAGGAAGTGCGCACTGATCTCACGGCGGATGGCAAGCAGCTCGGGGAGGTGCTTCAGGACTTCGGCGAGGCCCATGACGGACAGCTTTTCGGAATCGAACAGCGCCTCGCAACCGGCCGCCTGCATGCGCGGTCCGGCTATGCCTTCCGCCACGAAGCCCGGCTCGATGGTCCGCAAACCGGCCATCAGGTCGGCTGCGAGAATGTCACCTGAGGCTTCGCCGGCAACCAGGCCGATGCGGGTCATGCTCGACTCCCGCTCGGCATCAGCGAATGATGCC
>JAWWBS010000029.1 GCA_033720895.1 Gammaproteobacteria bacterium | reverse complement strand
GAAGCTGGTCGCCATCACGATCAGCCACAGGAAGGTCGAATCCAGGCTGAAGCGGGTCAGGGTCGGGAAGTTGGCGCCGATCCATGGCCCCATGACATTGGCAATGGCATGCGAGATGCCGGTCAGGCCAAAGGCAATGCCGAGCAGGTACATCAGGTCCGGAAGGCTGGGATTGCGGGAATGCTCGCGCTCGAACTTCTCGACCTTGTGGCGCAGCGCCTCGATCGCCGTGGTATCGGCACCCATGCGTTCGTCCAGTTGTTTCGCACGTGCCGCCATGTAGAGGAGCACGGCCATCCAGATGTTGGCGACAACGATGTCGACAGCCACCATGGTCGAGAACAGGGGTCCACCCACTTCAAAGACTTCCTTCATTGCTGCCTGGTTGGCACCGCCACCGATCCAGGAACCGGCAATCGTTGTCATGCCACGCCACACGGCATCGGGGCCGGCCCCACCGACGACCTCGGGATTCACGACACTGAACAGGAGGATCGCCAGCGGCCCGCCGATCACGATGCCCAGCGTGCCGGTCAGGAACATGATCACGGCCTTGTTGCCCAGTCGGGCGATGGCTTTCAGGTCGATCGACAGCGTCAGCAGGATCAGCGATGCCGGCAGCATGTAGCGTGAAGCAATGTAATAAAGATCGTTATCGTGCGGATCGATGATGCCGAAGGTGCTGTACAGCGACGGAATGAAGTAGCACAGGAACAGCGCCGGGATGAACGTATAGAAACGGCGCCAGAAATGCGTGTGTCGCTGGGTGGTCCAGAAGATCGCGCCGAGCGTGGCTGCCAGCAAGCCGAACACGACAGCGTCGCTGGTAATCAGGTACGAGTTTTCGGGGGTCATCGGGGATTCCGCGGTTGGATTTGCTGGAATCCTACCCAGATGGCTTTCGCGACTTCAAGGAAAAGCGTCAGTCCAGTGTCAGGACAATGCGGCCTCGCCCCGGTTGCGAGTCGAGCATTTCATGCGCCAGCCGGACGTCTTCCAGCGAGAACGTGGCTGCAATCGTCGTGGTCAGCAGGTTTTCGTCGAACAGCGCAGCCACGCGCTCGAGCTGGCTGCCATCCGACTCCACTCGAAAATAGACCGGCTGGTGCGCGCCTTCCTCTGACATCGCGGCGGCGCCCGGGTCGGCCAGTGTCACCGCCTGGCCAGAGGCCTTCAGCAAAGGCAGGCTGCGGGCCAGGACCTGACCGCCGATGGTGTCGACCACGACATCTATGCCCTGCGGGTAGCGGACCGCCAGCACCTGGTCGAATTCCTGCGACTGGTAATCAATGACCTCGTCGGCACCCAGGTCCAGGGCCGCATCGGCATTCGCGTCCGACGTCGTGCCGATCACCCAGGCCCCCGCAAGGTGTGCGAACTGCACCGCGAAGGCACCGACACCACCTGTGCAGCCATGCACCAGTACCCGCATGCCACCGCCAGCGTGGGAACGCTCGCGCACGGCCTGCCAGGCAGCCAGTGCCGGTGTCGGAATGGAGGCGGCTGCGGCAAAGGACAGGTTTACCGGCTTGTGGGCCGCCTGCGATTCCCTGACCGTGATGAACTCGGAATAGGTGCCCAGCTTGAAATCCTTCGGCTGGCGCATGCCGAACACCTTCTGCCCCTTCTTGAAGCGGCTGACATCCTTGCCGACATTGCTGACCACCCCGGCAAAGTCCCAGCCCGGGACGAAGGGCGGCTCGGCGGCAAATGAATCGCCCGCTGTACCCTCGCGCATGCGGCGGTCGAGCTGGTTCAGCCCGACAGCCTTCACTTCGACCTGTATTTCATCTTTCTTGCAGCGAGGCTTGTTGCGCTTTTCGAGGCTGAGGACCTCCGGACCACCGAATTCGTTGACCACGACAGCTTTCATTGATTTTCTTCTTGTCGTTCGGGCTCCCTGTAAACGTAGCCCAGAACGCCCGGATCGCCACCGAAAGGCGCTCCGACGTCGTCGATTGGCGGATAAATGGGCCAAACAGCCCCGAGTGGTGGCCAATACAGCCGAAAAGACCGGCTGGATTGGACGTTTCTTGCTCACATTGTTACCCTGCGCGGCTCATTTCCCGATTCAAAAGGTTCAATCCATGCAGATTTCCTCCGACAAGGTGGTTCACATCCATTACACCTTGAAGAACGATGCCGGCGACGTGCTGGACACCTCTGAAGGTCGCGAGCCGCTGGCTTATCTCCACGGCGCCAGCAACATCATCCCCGGTCTCGAGAAAGCGCTCGAAGGCAAGGCAGCAGGCGATTCCCTGAACGTCAGTGTCGAGCCGAGCGAAGGCTACGGCGAGCGCCAGGAGCAGCTGATCCAGGAAGTCCCGCGTGAAGCCTTCCAGGGCGTGGATGACATCCAGCCCGGCATGCAGTTTCATGCCCAGGGTCCGGCCGGACCGATCCTCGTCACCGTGCTTGAAGCAGGTGAAGAGAGCATCAAGATTGATGGCAACCACCCGCTGGCCGGCGAAAAGCTGCACTTCGATGTCGAGATCAAGGAAGTGCGCGACGCGACCGACGAAGAAAAGGAACACGGCCATGCCCACGGCGCTGGCGGTGCTCACGAAGAAGGTCACGGCGAAGAAGAGTGATGATTTCGTGTCGGCGACTGCCGGCACGTCGTACACGAAAAAGCCCCGCACTGCGGGGCTTTTTTGTGGACGTAGCGAATGCGTCAGTCACGGTAATCGAGCTGATCGAGAATGTCGGCAAAGTCCGGGTTGTTCAGCAACAGAGTGTTGTTGACCAGCACGGTAGGCGTGCCAACGCCGCCCTGCACCTTCGCCACCCGGATGAGATCCTCGAATTCACGCATGGCGGCATCGCTCTTGTCGAGCACTGCTTCGCGGTAGGGTACGCCCGCTGCCGCGAGTCGCAGCTTCAGTCGCCAGCAAGGCGGACAGGTGGTCTGCGTGTAGACGACAACGCGATTGTCCGGAGCCAGCTCGCCGCGAACGTTGTCGAAACCGGGTCCCATGGTCCAGAGCCAGATCACGAACGACACCAGGATCACGGTGAGCCCGTGCTTGCGAATGAATGCTTCCAGCTGCTTTCGTTTCATGCAGACAAGGATACGCGAGGGAGGGGCTTTATTTCAGTGGCAACGAAAGCCGGCTTGCCCGGCTGACGGTCGGTTGACGAGAGACAGTGACCTTACTCGCCCTGCTCCGGGCTGTTTGCCTCTTCCTCGGCAGAGCTGGCCTCGGGGGGTACGCCCTCCGAGCTTTCGACGAATTCCTTGAAGTGCTCCATGTCATCACGCAGGCGTTTCGCAATGCGGCCCTTGAAGAGAAACGCAATGTACTGCCAGGGAAAGCCGCGAAACTCGAAGGCTGCCTGCAGCTCCCAGCGGGTCGCCTCGTCGCCGAGTGCGACAAACCGGTTGTGCATCCGATTCATTGCCATCCCGCTGTCGTAGCTGGCTGCAAGTGCATCCGGCTCGACACGAAGAGTGATCGTCTCGGTCAGCTCCAGCTTGCGTCCGCCTTCGTCGTAAACCAGCTTCGCTACTGCACCGGGCCGACCCGGATTGCCGGCAACATGCTCGCGGTCACGCAACGAAGGCTGCCACTTGTAGAGATTCCTGGGCTCGTCGAAGTAAGCCCACACGGCGGCGCGCGGCACGCGAATATCAATACTTTCAGTAAACGTCAGCCGACCCTTCATTTGCTTCCCCGTGGAAATGGAGTGAATGAACGAATCTATTCTGCCTGCGGCATCTTGATTTGTAACAGTGCACCGTTCTCGATTTGGAGCCAAACCGGCTGCAGATCGCCAGCGCCCGTCCGGATCGCATAGACCAGATCCGAGTCGCCAGCTGCCAGGCCCAGTGCTTCTATCGCTCGACGCCCGGCAAGGGCTTCGCGCCTTGCCGGCAGCCCCAGCACGCTGATCACCCGCTCGCGGCTGTCGCCAGGCATCAAGCCACCGATGAAGTCGGGTTCATGTGGCCTGGCCGCCAGCTGCGCCGCCAGAACCTCGATGGGCGCCACCTCGCGAATCGAATGAATGGCGATCGGCGGCTGCAAGGCCTGCGCCTGCGCGGGTGCCGAGTGAATCGCCTTGGCAACATCCATGCCGCTGACCAGCTGGCCGAAAACCGCAAAGCCCTGGCCATCGGGATTCCGGGCGCCGCCGAAATCGAGTTCCGGCTCGTCTTCGATGCAGATGAAGAAATGCGCTGTGGCAGTACCCGGCGCGGCGCGCGCCATGGACAGGCAGCCAGCGCGGTGTCCAAGACCGGTGTCGCGGGTGCGCTCCAGGGCGATCGGGTCGTGTTCGGTGAAGCCCTCCTGCGGGCCGCCCTGGATGACATCGATCAACACCTTGTTATCCGGTTGATTGTCGTCACGCACCGTGCGGTAGAAACTGCCGCCGTCGAACGCATCCTCGTCGACATAGCGGAGAAAATTTCGCGTGGTGAGTGGTGCCTGCCGTTCATGCAGCTCGAAATACAGATCGCCCGCTGCTGTCCACATGCGCAGGTACCTTGCCGGCTCGCTGTCGCGCTCCTGCGCGGCATGCACCGTGCAACCAGCGACTGCCAGCAGCACGGGCAACAGCCACGTCAAACGGGATGAAAAGACATTCACGATAAGGCCCCGGTCTGGAAACTGGCGATGCCCCAAGCGTAGTGCATCAGCCGGACCGGCGCCTCATTGCAAGCTGACGCGCACGGCATCATCGGCATCCAGCGTCACGAAACTGCTACCACCCTTGTCCTGCACGCTGAAATCCGGCTCGATATCATAGAGGCCAGCGGGAACATCATCTGCAAGTTCTGGCGTCGCCGAGAAATCCCAGGGAATGACGACGCGCTCTTCGCTGCCGGCAGGAATTTCGAAGGAGACGAAGGCCTGGATGAAGAACTTGCCGTAATTGTAGTCCCACACGATGCTGTCATCCGCGACCCGACGCGCTATCGCATTCTCCATTGGCGGCGTGTAATAGACGGTGATGGAACTGCTGCCCTTGTTGCGGAGGGTGAACACGAGGTTTGCAGTATCGCCTTTGACAAAGCTGGCCTCCTCGACACCGAACTGGTCCTCGACTGCAAATTCGACAGACAGCATGGCCAACGAGTCCTCTTCCTCCCCGCAACTGGCAAGGAAGGGCATCGTCAGCAACACGACGGGCAGGAAAACCATTCTTCTGAACATGCGCGCCTCCTTGATTGCCCTGGTCTGGCAGGAAAACTTATTCCTCGGCAGTCAGCGATTCAAGTACCGTGGTCACCGGTTCGCCGAATGCTGTCCGGTTTGGATAGAATGGGGCGGCACCAACCCGAGCCCGCCATGAGGAATCGCAATGACCGCCTACAGAGGCCGCCCCGACTATCGCCATGACAGCATTCCCCGCAGCGGGGTGCTGCTGGTCAATCTTGGCACGCCGGATGCGCCGACAACCTCGGCCGTGCGACGTTACCTGCGGGAGTTTCTCTGGGATCCGCGGGTCATCGAAATACCTCGCCTGCTCTGGTGGTGCATCTTGCAGATCATCCTGCTTGTCCGGCCATCGCGCTCTGCCGCTGCCTATCGCCAGGTCTGGACCGAACAGGGCTCGCCTCTGCTGATCGAATCGCAAAAGCAGGCCGACGGCATTCGCAGCCAGCTGGGAGCGCGCTGCAGCGGACCGGTGTCGGTCGCGCTCGGCATGCGTTACGGCAAGCCATCGATCGCCAGCGCCCTGAAGGAACTGGAAGACAACAATGTGCAACGCCTGTTCGTCCTGCCCCTTTATCCGCAGTACTCGGCAACCACCACCGGATCGGTTTTCGACGAATTGGCCAGCTGCCTGCAGCAGACTCGCTGGCTGCCCGAGCTTCGCTTCCTGACGCATTACCACGACCGACCGGAGTACATCCGCGCACTGGCCGACAGTGTCCGCGAACACTGGGAGAAGAACGGTCGCGGGGAAAAGCTGATGCTTTCCTTCCATGGCCTGCCGGCCCGCTACCTGACGTCCGGCGATCCCTACCACTGTGAATGCCACAAGACGGCTCGCTTGCTGGCGGAGGCACTGGGACTGGAAGCCGATGAATACGTGGTGAGCTTCCAGTCCCGGGTCGGTCGCGAGGAATGGCTGCGACCTTACACCGATGAAACGGTCGAGCAGCTGGCGAAAGATGGCGTGGGGACACTGGACGTGATCTGTCCCGGCTTCTCCGCAGACTGCCTGGAAACACTGGAAGAAATCGCCATGCAGAATGCGGAGATTTTCACGGAAAACGGTGGCGCCGCGCTGCGCTACGTTCCCTGCCTGAACAGCCGCGAAGACCACATCCGTTTCCTGACCACCCTGTGCGAGGAAAACATGCATGGCTGGCCAGAAGTGGGCCATGGCTGGTCCAAGCACCGGACGCTGGCCGATGCCGAACGCGCCCAGGTACTGGCGAAACGACTGGGCGCCGACCAGTAACACCATGCTGGGACAATTCCTGGAAATCAGCATTCATGCCGATGAGGTGCTGCCAACCTTGCAGCTGTTCGAGCGCATGGGATTCACGCAGATTCGCACCAATGACAGCTGGACCCACGCCTATGGCGTGGTTACCGATGGCCGCTGCTTCATTGGCGTGCACGAGTACGAGTTTCCTTCGCCTTCACTGACCTTCGTGGCACCGCAGCTGCGTGACCGTGTAGAGCCGCTGGAACAGGCGGGCGCCGAATTCGAGTTCCTGAAACTGGCCGACACGCAGTTCCATGAGCTTGGCTTTCTCGCGCCCGACGAACAGATGGTCTGCCTCATCGAAGCACGCACTTTTTCGCCGCCCGATACCAACACCATCGGCGAATCCCTGCTGGGCTATTTCCTGGAATTGCGCCTGCCGGTGGAGGACGAGGAACATGCCCTCGAAAGCTGGCTGCGCTATGGCCTCATAGAACGGGATACGGATGAGGCCCTGCCGGAATCGGCTGCGGCCTGCTGCACCGGGCTGAACCTCGGCTTCAGCGAGGCAACCCGGATCAAGCGACCTACCCTGTTCTTCCAGTGCGAGAACCTGGCGGCATTGCAGGAAGCACTCGAGCAACGTGACGTGGACTTCAAGACAGGCAGCAAGGGCCAGCTGGACATCAAGCTGCCCGGGCGAATCCAGCTCAGCGTCGTTGCCGAACGCTCCGACTAGTTCGCAACCAGCTTCTCGGCATCGCGCTTCAGCCGCGGGCCGAAGCTGAAGCGCTCGAACAGGTTCTCTATCCGTTCGCGATCAGCGCCCTGCCAGCGCAACACTTCCAGCGATTCACATACCGGGATGTCGCACTTGATGGTGGCAAGCTCGCGCGACAGGTAGGCCTTGTCCTTTTCGGCTTCCAGTTTCGGTGCCAGCGACCTGGCACCGCGGAACTTCAGCTTGCCGACGTCTTCCAGGCGGGCATAAAGGTCATCGAGATCCTTGAAGTGCCGCAGCAAGGCGACAGCGGTTTTCTGGCCCACGCCACGCACGCCGGGAATGTTGTCGACGCTGTCGCCCATCAGGCCGAGCAGGTCGGGAATCACGGCGGGCAGAACGCCCATCTTCTCGGCCACACCGGCCGTGTCCAGCCGCACGTCCCCTGCGTAGTCCCACCAGGTGTCGTTGGGTTCGATCAGCTGGCCGAGATCCTTGTCACGCGTCAGGATGCAGATGGGTCGCTCGGGCGAACGGTGCTGCAAGGCCAGCGAGCCGATCAGGTCATCGGCTTCGTACCGGTCGGATGAGAAACTGGCAATGCCCAGCGCTTCCGCCACGTCGCGGCAGGCCTTGAGCTGCCGCTCCAGTTCCTCGGGCGGCAGTTCGCGATTGGCCTTGTAGTCAGGAAAGAGTTCGTTGCGGAACGAGGTGGTCAGCGATTCGTCGAAAGCGCAGGCCAGGTACTCGGGTTCCTTGCGACGCATGAAATCCAGCAGGAAGCGGGCGAAGCCGTACACGGCCTGGGCAGGATGACCATCCTTGTCCGTGAAGGTATCCGGAAGCGAGTAGTAGGCCCTGAATATGTAAACGGATGCGTCGACCAGATACAGCACGATATTTGCGCCCCTGCAGTTGATGGCCTACGTTAGCCAGAGCGGCGCAAAACTACAAATGATCCGCCCATCACGAAACGTGAACCCGGAGCAAGCCATGAACAGAATGACAAAGACCGTACTGACGACCACGCTGGTGACCCTCTCGCTGGCAGCAGGCCAGGCGATGGCCGACGCCCGACTGGTATATGTCCAGTCCGACACTGGCAAGACCATGAGCATCATCACCATCAAGAACGGCGTGGTCAGGATGGATGACAAGGATGGCGACGGCTGGGTGCTGTTCGATTCCGGCACGGAAACCCTCACTACCGTAGACCCGGAATCGAGAAGCTACACGGTGCTCGACAAGGCGGCGATGGAGAAGCTCGGCAATACGGTGTCCGATGCCATGAAGCAGATGCAGGCACAGCTCGAGAGCATGCCGGCCGAACAGCGCGCCATGATGGAATCGATGCTGAAGAAACAGTTCGGCATCAGCGACGACAAGGTGGAAACCAGCGCGACCCGCAATGGCAAGACCCGGGAGATTGCCGGCCATACCTGCGAGGAAGTCGTCTTCCGGATGGGCAACCAGGGCGAAACGCTGCTGTGCGTCGTGCCGACCGAGGAGCTCGGGATCAGCGCCGCCGATGCCGACGCCGTTGCTGCCATGTACCGCACCATGAGCCAGTTTGCTGCCGAACTCGGCAACAGCATCGGCATCAGCTACTCGCTGCCGGACGTCGGGGGAATGCCGGTCTATTCCCGTGACAGTTCGGATGATGCAGCGGACATTCTGAAGCGTGTCGAAACAGGCAGCCAGCCTGCCGCACTGTTCGACATTCCGGCCGGCTACCGGCAGCAGCAAGTCGATTTCGACTGAGCCCAGGCAGCAAGACGAGTGTACGGGCCGATCGGCGCTGCCGGTCGGCTTTTTCATGACAGGTGGAACGAGCGCGCCTCAGCTTGCCAGCGGGCGCTTTTTCAACCGCTCGTGCAAGGGCGAGCTGCGAGGGAAATGCGCCAGCAGGAAATCCATCTGGTCGGCAAGGATGCGTCGACCCTTGAGGTAGATGTATTCCGCATAGGTTGGCGTAAACGGCACGGCCAGCAATTCCATGTTTGCCTGCTCCGGCGTGCGGCCAGCCTTGTGATTGTTGCAGCGCTTGCAGGACGTCACGACATTGGTCCAGAGGTCGAGCCCGCCCTGGCTGATCGGGGTGACGTGGTCCCGCGACAGGTCCGAGTTCATGAAGCGCTTGCCGCAATACAGGCACAGGCTTGCATCGCGCTTGAACAGGGTGTGGTTGTTCAAGGGTGGCACGTACTTGTCGTGCGCCTTGGCGATCATGTGGTTGTCGCCGTAAGTGGCAATGATCGAATTGACGGTGATGACCGAACGCTCGCCGGTCTTGGCGCAGTGGCCACCATGGATGTGGTAGAGATCCGTGCCGCAGGAAAAAGCGACCTGTTCGGAAAAATAGAGCCGGACGGCGTCCTGGTAGTTGATCCATTCGAGCGGCATGCCCGAGACGTCGGTGCGGAGTACTTGCTGGCTCAGGTCGTACACGATGGCCTCCCCTGCTGTTGACACGTCATCCAGTATTTCGTGGTAAGACCCTGTCTTGTAATGATTTTAGTAGACTTGGCAGAAATTACCTGCAATTTTCGTACCGTGGGCGCCTTCTGGCATTCGGTCGTGATTGCCAAGTAAGGTGTAAGGAATCCTTCACCACTGAAATTCGCCTTCAACCAAGGACAATAAATGAGTACGCAACTCGTCATACTTCGCGAAACCGAGGACGGGGAACACCGCGTGGCCCTGGCCCCGGCCGTGGTAAAGAAACTGACCGATCTCGGCTTCGACATTCATCTCGAAGCCGGCGCCGGCGAAGCGGCCGGCATTCCGGACGAGGCATTTGACGTAAGCACCAGCGCCGACCGCAGCGCCCTGCTGGGCAAGGCAAACGTCGTCTTTGCCGTGCAACCGCCGTCGCCGGAAACGGTCAAGGCCATGCAGAAAGGCGCCGTGCTGGTCAGCTTCATGCATCCCCACAAGCATCCGGAGCTCGTGTCCGCCATGAAGGACGGTGGCATCACCGGCCTTGCACTGGAGCGGGTGCCACGCATTTCCCGCGCGCAGTCCATGGATGCCTTGTCCTCGCAGGCAGCCTGCGCCGGTTACCGCGCGGCCCTGATTGCAGCCACCTCCTTGCACCGCTTCCTGCCCATGCTGACCACGGCCGCCGGCACCATCCGGCCGGCCAAGGTGCTGGTGATCGGCGCGGGCGTCGCCGGGCTGCAGGCGATTGCCACCGCCAGGCGTCTCGGCGCGATGGTGGAAGGCTTCGACGTGCGCTCGGCAACACGTGAGCAGGTCGAATCGCTCGGCGCGAAGTTCGTCGATACCGGCATCAAGGCCGAGGGCGAGGGTGGCTACGCTCGCGAGCTCACCGACGAGGAAAAGGAGCAACAGAACGAAGTGCTGGCCGATCACATAGCTGCTGCCGATGCGGTCATCACGACAGCAGCCATTCCCGGCAAACCGGCGCCGAAGATCATCTCGGCTGCCATGGTCGAACGCATGAAACCTGGTGCAGTGATCATCGACATGGCCGCCGAAACCGGTGGCAACTGCGAGGTCACCAAAGCCGGCGAGGAAGTCGCGCATGGTGACGCCCGCGTCATCGGCCCGGTGAACCTGCCCAGCGACCTGGCAGAACACGCCAGCGAGATGTACGCCCGCAACCTGCTCAACTTCGTCATGCCCTGGTTCGGCGAAGACGGCATGAGCATCGACTGGGACGACGAGGTCTATGCGAAATCGGTACTGACACGTGACGGCGAGATCGTCGCGGAGGATCTGAAATGATTGACGGTTGGGTAGCACTCTACATATTCATGCTCGCGGCCTTTACTGGCTACGAGATCATCCGGCGCGTGCCGACCATCCTGCACACGCCATTGATGTCCGGCTCGAACTTCGTGCATGGCATCGTGCTGGTCGGTGCGATGGTCATGCTCGGGCAGGCCGACACCACCCTGGAGAAGGTCATCGGCTTCATCGGTGTCTTCCTGGCTGCCGGCAATGCCGTCGGCGGTTACGTTGCCACCGAGCGCATGCTGGAGATGTTCAAGTCATCGAAGGACGAGAAGAAAGAAGGAGGTGACGCATGAGCATCTCCGTCAACTTCCTTATCCAGGGCGCCTACTTTGCGGCCGCCTACCTGTTCATAGCCGGCCTGCAGCGCATGAGCTCGCCGAAGACGGCACGTGGTGGCATTTTCTGGGCGGGCGCCGGCATGCTCGTCGCCACGCTGGCAACATTTGCATGGCCCGGCATGAGCAACTTCGGGTTGATGCTCGCCGCAATTGGCCTGGCTTTCGTGCTGGCCTGGTGGTCGGGCAAGAAAGTCGCCATGACCGACATGCCGCAGATGGTGGCGCTTTACAACGGCATGGGCGGCGGTGCGGCTGCGGCAATCGGCGCTGTCGAGCTGCTGAAGGTGTCGGCCGGTGGCGAAGCCGCCTCGCATGGCTACGTGTTCATCGGCCTGGCCGTGATCGGCAGCCTGATTGGTGCAGTGTCCTTCTCAGGCTCCCTGGTTGCCTTTGCCAAGCTGCAAGGCCTGATCAAGCGCTCCATGCGCTTCGCCGGCCAGCAGTGGGTCAATGCCCTGATGTTCCTGGTCATCCTGGTACTCGGTGGCATGTTGATCGCCGGTCCTATCGAAGGCACGGAGATGATCGTGCTGTTCTTCGGCCTGACGCTGCTGTTCGGCATATTGATGACCTTGCCCATCGGCGGTGCCGACATGCCGGTGGTGATTTCGCTGTACAACGCCCTGACCGGCCTGGCCGTCGCCTTCGAAGGCTTCGTGCTGAACAACGCCGCCATGATCATTGCCGGCACGGTGGTCGGCGCGGCCGGCACCATGCTGACGCAGTTGATGGCCAAGTCCATGAACCGGCCGCTGTCGAACGTGCTGTTCTCCGGCTTCGGCGATGCCGCGGCCGAGGGTGGCGAGATCGAAGGCACGATGAAGCCGATCGACGATGCCGATGCGGCGGTCATGATGGCCTATGCCGAAAAGGTGATCATCGTGCCGGGTTACGGCATGGCGGTGGCGCAGGCGCAGCACAAGATCTGGGAGTTCTGCCAGAAGCTGATGGATCGCGGTGTGAAGGTGAGCTTTGCCATCCACCCGGTCGCCGGGCGCATGCCGGGGCACATGAACGTGCTGCTGGCCGAAGCCGGGGTGCCTTACGACCTGATTTTCGACCTGGAAGAAATCAACAACGACTTCAAGCAGGCCGACGTGGCGCTGATCATCGGTGCGAACGACGTCGTCAACCCGATGGCGCGCAGCAACCCGGAAAGCCCGATCTACGGCATGCCGATCCTGAATGCCGACCAGGCGAAGAACGTGATCGTCTCCAAGCGTGGCCAGGGAACGGGTTTCTCGGGCGTCGAGAACGCCCTGTTCTACGGCGACAACACGCGCATGCTATACGGCGACGCGCAGGAAACTGCCGGCCAGCTCATCCAGCAGCTGAAGGACCTGTAGGCAATAGGACCCGGCCACAAAAAAGGCGGCCTTCGGGCCGCCTTTTTTCATGACTGCACGCTGAGTGCTCAGTCGGCGTTGCTGGCCGTTTCAGCAGCCTCTTGCTCGCCAGCCTCGTCGGCATCCTTTTTCTCGTCCTTGTCCTGGTCGATATTGGTCGCCAGCTCGGCCGTGGCTTCCAGCTGCTGGTTTTCTTCAGCGGATCGCGCCGCGACTTCTTTTTCCAGCTTCTGGTCGATGCGGCTGTCGAGCGCCTGGTCAGGCTCGACGACAGACGCGCCGATCTGGGCATTCATGCGTTGCTCCATGCGCTCTTCCAATGACAGGGTGCTGCTGGACTCTTCGTCCTTCTTGCCGGCATCGCTTTCGCCCGCGTGCAGTGACAACGGCAAGACGAGCAGAGCGGCAAGGAAAAACCGGTGTGCAATCTTCATGCAATGAACTCCTGTAAGATGGGCGCGGTCGGCGCCGATGCCCGGAACAAGCTCCCGGGAGGGCCGGCTCAGGGCGCGAATTCAAACATTCCTGAAGGTTGCGGGCAAGTCGACAATGGCTTGAGTCGCGACACCCCAGGAACGGGGTTTTCAAGGTAACTTGTTGATTCAATTGAATAAATCAATCGAACAAAAAAGCAGCGCCGACACTAGCGGCCCGGTTTTCATGACCAACGGTACGCTCGTGAAATGCTTATCCACAGGCCTGTCCACAGATCCTGTGGACAGCTCCGCGGTGCGCCCGGCATGAGCGCTGACAAGTACCTGCGCGTGGCCGTGCCATCACCGCTGCTGAGTTACTTCGACTACCTTCCGCCTCGAGGGTTCCCGATCTCGGACATCAAACCAGGCTGCCGCCTGCGCGTTCCTTTCGGCCGCCAGGAACTGATAGGGGTGGTCGTCGAGACGCGCGCCACCACCGACGTGCCGGCCGGGAAACTCAAGGCGGCGCTGGCCTGCCTGGATGATGCGCCGCTGCTCTCCGATGAACTGATTTACCTCGCACGCTGGGCGGCTGGCTATTACCACACGCCGCCCGGATTGGTGTTCGAAGCCCTGTTGCCCGTGCGGCTGCGCAAGGGAGATGCCGTCGATGCGGCCGAGCTGGAGCGCTTCGTGCTGACCGAGGCAGGAACGAGCAGCGATCCCGACGAGCTGCGCCGGGCGCCGCGCCAGGCCAGGCTGCTGGCCCTGCTGCAACGTGCCGGCACGGCGCTTACCCCGGCGGAGCTGGCCGCGGACGGCGGCGCCTGGCGGCAGGGCATCGCCGGCCTGGAGGACAAGGGCCTGGTGCAGCGCGAAGCCTACCGCCCGACCCTCGATCCCCTGCCGGCTGATACGCCACCGGCACTGGGCAAGGCGCAAGCCGATGCCGTCAAGCAGGTGCTCGGTCATCGCGAAAGCTTTCAGGCCTGGCTGCTGGAGGGCGTCACTGGCTCGGGCAAGACCGAGGTCTACCTCAACATTCTCGATACCGTCGTCAATGGTGACGGCAAGCAGGCACTCGTGCTGGTGCCGGAAATCGGCCTGACGCCACAATTGCTGGAACGTTTCCGGCGGCGGCTGCAGGCGCCCATCGTGGTCAGCCATTCCGGCCTCAACGACACCGAAAGGCTGGCTGCCTGGGCGGCGATGGCCAGTGGCGAGGCGCGGGTGATGATCGGCACGCGCTCAGCGGTTTTCGCGCCGCTGCCCGAGCCCGGCATCATCATCATCGACGAGGAGCACGATGCCTCGTTCAAGCAGCAGGAAGGCTTTCGCTATTCGGCCAGGGACCTGGCGGTGGTGCGCGCCCAGCGCAACAGCATTCCGGTGCTGCTCGGGTCGGCCACCCCGTCGCTGGAAAGCCTGGCCAATGTCGAGGCGCGCCGCTACCGGCGACTCCCGCTGCCAGAGCGGGCCGGCGGTGCGAGCCCGCCGCGAATCGACCTGCTGGACATCCGCGGCCAGAAATTGAACGGCGGTCTTGCCGACACCCTGGTCGACACCATGAAACGTCACCTCGCCGATGACGGCCAGGTGATGCTGTTCCTGAATCGCCGGGGTTATGCGCCACGCCTGGTGTGCGACGAATGTGGCTGGCTGGCGGAATGCCGGCGTTGCGACGCCCAGCTGACGGTTCACCAGGCGAAAAACGCATTGCAGTGCCATCACTGTGGCGCCGAAGCCGCGGTACCGATCCGCTGCCCGGACTGCAGTCACGAGCCGCTGTCGAGATTGGGGCGCGGTACCGAGCGGCTGGCCGAAACCCTCGCCGAACTGTTCCCCGACGAAGACATCATCCGTATCGATCGCGACACCACCGCTCGCAAGGGCGAGCTTGACCGCAAGCTGACCGCCATTCGCGACGGCCAGCACCGCATCCTGCTGGGCACGCAAATGCTGGCGAAGGGCCATGACTTCCCGAACCTGACGCTGGTCGGGATCCTCAATGCCGACCAGGGATTGTTCGGCCTGGACTTCCGCTCCGCCGAGCGCATGGCCCAGCTGGTGGTGCAGGTGGCGGGCCGGGCCGGCCGCGCCGATCGACCCGGGCAGGTCATGGTGCAGACCCACCACCCCGACCATCCGCTGCTCGTGCAGCTGGTCAAGCATGGCTATGACGCTTTTGCAGCAACGGCCCTGGCCGAACGCAAGGCAGCAATGCTGCCGCCCTGCACTGCCATGGCCCTGCTGCGGGCGGAGGCCACCAGCGCGGGTGCGCCGCGTGCCTTCCTGGCCGCGGCCAAGGGCATCCTGGAAGACGGGAATGCCGGCTGGGCCCTCGGGCCGGCGCCTGCCCCGATGGAACGACGCGCAGGACGTTATCGCTCGCAATTGCTGCTGCAGGCCAGGCAGCGCGCCGGCCTGCACGAGATGCTGAACAAGCTGGCGCCGCTGCTCGACAGCCTGCCGGAGGCGCGCAAGGTCCGCTGGTCGCTGGACGTCGACCCGGCCGACCTGTTCTGACGCTTTCCAGGCAGCGGCTTCCCTTCTGCCAAGGCGCCCGGCGCGGTAAACTGTCGCGCTTCGACAGCAGTCACCCACTCACCGATCACCACAGGAACAGCACTTTGAAAGCGGCCATCGCCAGCGCACTCGATACTGCCATCCGGAACCTCGACAGCGAGCTCTTGCCCGACGAGGCGCGGGAGGACCTGAACCTCCAGATCGAGCGCACCCGGGATCGCAAGCATGGCGACTTCGCCTGCAACATCGCGCTGATGCTCGCCAAGCCGGCGCGCCGCAAGCCACGCGACATTGCCGAAGCCATCGTGGCCGCCCTGCCGGAGGATCCGACCATCACCAAGGTCGATATTGCCGGACCCGGTTTCATCAATTTCCACGTTTCTCCAACGGCCTACGCTCGCGAGATCGCTGCCGTGCACGAGCAGGCAGAGAAGTACGGCCGCAACGCCGGTGGTGCAGGCGAGAAAGTGCAGATCGAGTTCGTTTCCGCCAACCCGACCGGCCCGCTGCATGTCGGCCATGGGCGCGGCGCGGCCGTCGGCGATTGCCTGGCACGCGTGCTGGAAGCGAATGGCTGGGACGTGACTCGCGAGTTCTATTACAACGACGCCGGCAACCAGATCGACAACCTGGCTCTCTCCGTGCAGGCACGCGCCAAGGGTGTCGAGCCGGAAAGCGACGACTGGCCGGAAGACGGTTACCGCGGCCAGTACATCAGCGATGTGGCCGAAGCCTTCAAGCGCGGCGACAGCGTGCATGCCGATGACATCGAGTACACGGCCAATGGCGATGTCGAGGATCTCGATGCGATTCGCCACTTCGCCGTTGCCTACCTGCGCCACGAACAGGACCTCGACCTGAAGGCTTTCGGCGTGCAGTTCGACGTGTTTTTCCTGGAATCCTCGCTGTACTCCGATGGCAAGGTCGCAGCGACAGTCGAACAGCTGGAAAAGAACGGTCATGCCTACGAAGCCGACGGGGCGCTGTGGCTGCGTACCACCGACTTCGGCGACGACAAGGATCGCGTCATGCGCAAGAAGGAAGGTGGCTACACCTACTTCCTGCCGGATGTCGCCTATCACCTCGACAAGTGGCAGCGTGGCTTCAAGCGCGTGATCAACGAACACGGCGCCGATCATCACTCGACCCTGGCGCGGGTGCGCGCCGGCCTGCAGGCTCTCGATGCCGGCATCCCGCAGGGCTGGCCGGAATACGTCTTGCACCAGATGGTGACGGTGATGCGCTCGGGCGAGGAAGTGAAGATTTCCAAGCGCGCCGGGTCCTACGTGACCATTCGCGACCTGATTGACGAAGTCGGCAAGGATGCGACGCGTTATTTCCTGATTTCCCGCAAACCGGAATCGCAGCTGACTTTCGACATCGACCTGGCCCGCAAGCAGTCGAACGAAAACCCGGTGTACTACATTCAGTACGCGCATGCGCGCGTCTGCTCGGTGCTCAGGCAGGCGGCAGAGCGTGGCGTCGAAATCGACCTGGACGCCGGATTGAAGGGCGTGAGCCAGTTGGACTCCGAACACCAGGATGCCGTTCTCGTGGCTGTATCGCGCTTCCCGGAGATGGTGGAAAGTGCCGGCCGCAACCTGGAGCCGCACCTGGTGAGCCAGTACCTGACGGAACTCGCGACAGCCTTCCACACCTGGTACAACGCCGAGCAGTTCCTGGTGGATGACCAGGACGAACGCAATGCCCGCATGGCACTTGCCGTGGCGGTACGCCAGGTGATCCGCAATGGCCTGGACCTGCTCGGCGTATCCGCGCCAGAGTCGATGTAAGGAAAGAGCAAACGCATGGCCAAGGACTACAAGAACGCCGGCAGGCAACCCTCGCGAGAGGCTTCGCGCGTATCGACCGGCGCACTCGGACTGGTGGCCGGCTTCGCGCTTGGCTTCGGTGCGGCGGTGATTCTGCAAGTCGGTGTGCCGGCCAGCAAGAAGGTCGATACGCCTGCCACCCAGGGCGCCGGCAATGTCGGCAAGGCGCTGACCGATGCGGTTGACCGGGTTCGCCAGGAAACCGCGCCGGCAGCAGAGAAAGCGAAAACGACGTTCGACTTCTACAACATGCTGCCAAACTTCGAAGTCGTGATCCCCGAGCAGGACAAGGATGTGCGCCTGTCCGGCAACGTCAATGAAGTCGAGCAGCCGGGTACCTACGTGCTGCAGGCCGGCTCGTTCCGCACCACCCAGGACGCCGACCGCTTGCGTGGCCAGCTGGCCCTGATCGGCCTGGAGTCCAGCGTGCAGACTGTCACCATCGACCAGAGCGACGGCGCCGACCAGACCTGGCACCGGGTCCGGATCGGGCCGTTTGCCACCCTGCCCGAATTGAATGACGCACGGCGCCGGCTCGCCGAGAACGACCTGCAAGCGTTGGTGATCCGTGTCGGTGAATAGTCTCCGCCCCGGGCTGTTGGTACTGCTGGTGCTGCTCGGCGCCTGCGCGACACCTGGCACGACGCGAGCTCCTGCACCCGAGGCCGACGCTGGACTTGATATTCCTGCTCGCGCGCCGCAAGAGCGGGCCGAACGCATCACCATTGCTGCCGTGGGCGATGTGATGCTGGGTTCCGATTTTCCAAGCAACCGACTGCCACCCGACGAGGGTCGCGGCCTGCTGGCCGATGTCGCCCCTGTGCTGCGCGCCGCCGACCTGGCGTTCGTGAATGTCGAAGGTGTCCTGATGGATGGCGGCGAGCCGGTCAAGCAATGCAGCAATCCCTCGCTTTGCTATCTCTTCCGGTCACCGGCGCGCTATGCCGACACATTGGCCTGGGCCGGCTTCGACGTGGCCAGCCTGGCCAACAACCATGCCCGCGATTTTGGCGAAGTCGGTCGCACCGCCAGCATGGCGGCGCTCGCGAAAGCAGGCATTGCGCACACCGGTCGGGAGGGCGATATCGCCAGCCTTGATATCAATGGTCTGCGTGTAGCGGTTGTCGGATTCGCACCGAACATAGGCTCCTGGTCGATTCTCGATATCCAGTCGGCCAGCTACCTGGTGCAGGGACTGGCCATTGGCCACGACGTGGTCATCGTGTCGTTCCATGGTGGTGCGGAAGGTGCCGATGCCCTGCACGTCACACCGGGCATGGAAAGCTATTACGGCGAGCAGCGGGGTGACCTGATGGCATTCTCGCGGGCCGTCATCGACGCCGGCGCCGACCTGGTTATCGGCCATGGACCGCACGTGCCGCGCGGCCTTGAGCTCTACAAGGAACGCCTGATCGCCTACAGCCTCGGTAATTTCGCGACGCACTGGGGCATCAGTGTTTCCGGTCTGAAGGGTTATGCACCCATCCTGGATGTCACGCTTTCCGCCGATGGGCGCTTTGAATCAGGCAGGATCGTGTCGGCCATCCAGCGGCGGCCGAATGGCGTGTTCATCGACAATGGGCATGCGGCGGCGAAACTGATGCGCGAACTCACGGCCAGCGATTTCAGTGGCGGCAATCTCGATATCTCGCCCGACGGCGAATTGCGGCGCGCCGACTAGGGCACGCCGGCTCTCACGTCACCGGGCTTCAATCCCTGTAACGGTCCAGGATCGACTCCAGTGCCCCGCTGCTGCGCATGCGTTCCAGTGCTTCGCTGAAACGCTGGTAAGTCGCATCGTCCACGGCCTTCCTGCTGAACATGAAGCTGACTTCACCGGTGCTGATCTCGACAGGGTACTCCTCGACCTGGTCGGCCAGGCCGTCGACCCGCAACAGGGCGGCGCCAACGTAGGGATCCTCGAGCACTGCGGAAATGTCACCCCGCACCAGTGCCTGGAAATTCAGGTCGGAAATCTCGGCCTCGGTAAACTGGCCGCTGTAATCGCCGGCAGCCTGCAAATCGGCAACGGCACCGCCATAGTAGAAGCCGGCAACCGTGCCGATGGTTGCGCCACCTTCAAGAACGGCCGCCAGGGAATCGCCACTGATCGGTGAATCTTCGGTCACGACGAAAAGCACGAATTCCTCTGTCCGGTACGGTTCCGTGAATCGGCCGAATTCCTCACGCGCCGGGGTATGGCTGGCACCGCCGACAAAATCGAGTTCACCGCTTTCCAGGGCCTGCAGGTGCTCGACCCAGCTGCCCTCGCGCGTTTCCAGCGCGCAGCCGGCACTCGCCGCTGCCGCTGATGCAATTTCGATATCGAGGCCGGTCACGCTGCCGTTGGCGGCACGATACTGGTAGGGCATCCAGGGATCCCAGCCCATGACCAGGGTGCAATCCTCGGGCGCTTCGGAAGGAGACGGCGTCGCCGCTGCCTGCGGCTGCGCCGTGGCAGCATCAGCCTGACCGCTGTCAGTTGCCGTGCTGGTGCCTGTATCGCAGCCCCACAGGGCAAACAGGCCGATGGATAGAACCAGGATTCGATTCACTATCGTGGTGTTCATGATGACTCCCAAATCTGGCACCTTGCTGGCAGGTGCTCTCGTTATTTCCTGCTTTCCATCTAACCCTAGACGGTGACTGCCGTCTTGACCAGTCGCTGCAGGGCTCGGGGAGCGAGCTTAGAAGTCTTTCAGAATGACAGCGTAGAAAAAGCCATCCATACCGGCTTCACCCGGCAGCACCTGGCGCCCGAATCCCGCGGGCCGACCCCAGTCCGAGGAAATGGGCAGGGAGACAGCCGCATCATGGCGCTGGATGAAGTTGGCCACCTGGCGCTCGTTTTCGGCCCGCAGCACCGAGCAGGTGGTGTAGACCAGGCGACCGCCCGGCTTGAGGGTATGCCAGAGCATGTCGAGCAGGCGTGCCTGCTGCGATTCCAGGCTGGCAATGTCCTTCGGACGGCGCAGCAGCTTGATGTCGGGATGACGGCGGATCACGCCGGTCCCGGAGCAGGGCGCGTCCAGCAGAACCACGTCGAAAGGCTCAGGCTGTTCGGCCACGTCGGACTGCCACCACTCATCAAGGCGCGCTGCATCCGCTGCCTTCAGGGTCGCCGACAGCTCCAGCCGCGCGAGATTCTCGGCGACACGGTCAAGGCGGTCCGGGTCGCGATCGAGGGCCACCAGGGTGGCCAGGTCCGGCTGGCGCTCCAGCAAGTGACCGGTCTTGCCACCCGGCGCGGCGCAGGCATCGACAATTCGCTGGCCCGCTTCCGGGTGAACGACATCCGCCACCAGCTGGGCGGCGGCATCCTGCACCGAGACCTCGCCCGTGACAAAACCCGGCAACTTGCTGACATCGGTTGGCGTTTCCAGGGTGACCCCGTCAACGGCCAGCGAATGGGCATCGGCCGCAATGCCAGCGTCAGCCAGCTTTCCGAGGTAGGCATCGCGGCTGCCGCGCTGCGCATTCACGCGGAGCGTCATGGGCGCACGACTGTTGTTGGCTTCGACAATCGATTCCCAGTCGTCGGGCCAGTCCTGCTGGAATTGCTCCAGCATCCAGGCCGGGTGCGCCGATCGGCCCACCGGATGGGCATCGGCCTTGGCCTCCAGGGCGTCGCGCTCCCGCTGCACGCGGCGCAGGACGGCATTGACCAGGCCGGCTGCCCAGGGCTTTTTCATCAAGCGGGCTGCCTCGACCGTTTCGCTGACCGCCGCATGATCCGCTGTCCGCATGTACAGCAACTGGTACAAGCCGACCATCAGCAAGGCATGAACGCGCGGCTCGCGCTTGCGGACAGGTCGATCAAGCAGTTCGGTCAGCAGGAATTCAATCCGGGGCGCAAACCTCAGCGAGCCGTACACCAGCTCCTGGATCAAGGCGCGATCCGCGGGTTCACGATGGCCCGCCAGGATGGCCGGCAACAAGTCATTCAGGGAACCACCCTGGATGACACGTGCAATACCACGTGCGGCTGCCGCTCGAGGTGCGCCGGCCATCAGCCGAAGACCTTCTGGCCGACCGCGAGCTCGGTCTGGTGCGAATTGGCAAAAGCATCAGCCGCTACTGGCTTGCGGCCCGGCGCCTGCAACCGGGTGATGCGCAGCACGCCGTCGCCGGTCGCGACATCGATGCCCTGCTTGCCGGCGCGCAAGAGCGTGCCCGGTTCGGCAGTGGCCGCTTCGGCAAGGGCTTCGGCGAGCCAGATGCGCAGGGTGTCGCCGGCAAATGCTGTCTGCGCCACCGGCCACGAATTGAAGGCGCGCACGCGGCGCGCAATCTGCTCGGCCGACTCGGACCAATCGATGATCGCCTCGGCCTTGTCGAGCTTTTTTGCGTAAGTGACGCCGTCGGCGTCTTGCGGCAAGGCCGCGAGACTGTCGAGTCGCTCGAGCGCTTCGACAATGGCGTCGGCACCCAGCGTGCTCAAGCGATCGTGCAGGCTCTGGCCGGTATCTCCCGCCTCGATCAGGCAACGCTTCTCCAGCAGGACGGCACCGGTATCCAGGCCTTCGTCCATCTGCATGATCGCCACACCGGTCTCGTCATCACCGGCCTCGATGGCCCGTTGGATCGGGGCGGCTCCGCGCCAGCGCGGTAAGATGGACGCGTGGATGTTGAGGCAGCCGCGGGCAGGAATCGACAGGACATCCGCAGGCAGGATGAGGCCGTAGGCCACCACCACCATCACCTCGGGCCGGTATTCCGCCAGCGTCTTCACGGCGCCCGCATCGCGCAGCGACGCAGGTTGCTCGACCGGTAGGCCCAGCTCCAGGGCGCGCTGCTTGACCGGCGAAGGGGTCAGCTTGCGGCCACGGCCGGCGGGGCGGTCTGGCTGGGTATAGATCGCGACAAGCTCATGGCCGGCGTCGGCCAGCGCCGATAGCGCGGGCACGGCAAAATCGGGCGTACCGGCAAAGACGATCCGCATGCGGGAAAGGGCGCTCAGAGCGCCGGTGCGGTGCTATCGAGGCGTTGCTGCTTCTCCAGCCGCTTCTTGATGCGGCTGCGCTTCAGGTCGGACAGGTAATCAACGAACAGCTTGCCATCCAGGTGATCGATCTCGTGCTGGATGCAGACCGCCAGCAGCCCATCGGCTGCCATTTCCTGCTGCTGGCCCTCGCGATCCAGGAACCGGACCTTGATGCTGTCGGCCCGCTTGACGGTCTCGAAAACACCGGGCACGGACAGGCAGCCTTCCTGCATTTCTTCCACGCCGTCCTTTTCGAGAATCTCCGGGTTGATCAGCACGTGGGGATCAGTGTTGTCATCGGAAACATCGACAACAATCAAGCGCTTGCGGACGTTTACCTGGATGGCCGCCAGGCCAATCCCGGGTGCGGCATACATGGTTTCGAGCATGTCGTCTGCCAACTGGCGGATTTCGGCGTCAACCGTATCCACCGGCTTGGCCACCTCGCGCAAGCGAGGATCGGGAAAATGCAGGATTTCGAGCTTCGCCATGTTATTGAACCCAGTTCGTGTATTTTCTACAAATTGCTGCTAAAGTTTTGTTCATACTAGAAACATTGGTCTTTTCAAGGGCGTTTTTCCTGCCCTGGACCATGCTCAGGGAAACAAGGGGTACCCGCCAGATTGACCGGACCCGCAGCCTCGGAGAGCCAGAAGAATGATGCCAACGTCACCTAACGCTGTTCGGCAAACTACCAGCAAGTCCATGAATTATGGGGATTATACCCGT
>JAWWBS010000028.1 GCA_033720895.1 Gammaproteobacteria bacterium | reverse complement strand
CGGCGGCGCGCATCCGCGAATCCGGCATGACGCTGGAGACCGACAAGGACTTCGTCGATCGCTACCTGGTCAAGACCGGCAACCGCGACGCCCTGGGTTCGGATTTCCGCTACCTGCTGGCGCCGCGCATTACCGACTACGTGGCGCATGAGGATTATGTGGTCATCGAGCGCACCGAGTGGGGCGACCAGATCGGCCGCCTGGTTGCCGTGAAAGAGCGCGGCGAGGTTGTCGCCAGCGAGGAGGGCGTGATTGCCGCGTTCAAGGCACGCAGCCAGCGCGTCCTGGACCTGCGCGAGCAGATCGAGGAGATCGAGACGGGTGCGATCGGCAGCATCAATTACGCCATGGAGGAGCTTCGCCTAGAGCAGCGCCGCCTGGAGATCGAGGATGCGCTGACCAGCGAGCTGCAGCAGGACATCAATGCGCGCCGCGCCGCCCTCGATGCGGACTACCAGGAGCTGCAGTCCGAGTTGAATGCCCTGTACCGGGACATCAATCGCGACAGTTACGTCGTTGAAATCATGGGCGGCCGCCAGGTCGAAACGCCCATGCAGCGAGTGGTGCGCGCCTACTGGCCGAATGGCATGGGCCTGGTCGGCCAGTTGGGCTTCTATGGCGAGAAGATCTGGGAATTCGTGTCGGAAGGTCCGCGCGAGGCCAACACCGAGGGTGGTGTGTACCCGGCCATTTTCGGCACGGTTCTGATGGTGCTGTTGATGTCGGTGTTCGTCACGCCTTTCGGGGTGGTCGCAGCCGTGTACCTCAAGGAATACGCCAAGCAGGGACCGTTGACTCGAACCATTCGCATTGCCGTTAACAACCTCGCGGGCGTGCCGTCGATTGTCTATGGCGTCTTTGGCCTGGGCTTCTTCGTCTACTTCCTGGGCGGCAGCATCGACGAACTGTTCTATCCCGAGGCACTGCCGTCGCCGGTGTTCGGTACACCAGGCCTGCTCTGGTCGTCGCTGACGCTTGCGCTGCTGACCCTGCCGGTGGTCATTGTCGCCACTGAAGAGGGCCTGTCGCGCATCCCCCGTTCGATCCGCGAGGGCAGCTATGCGCTGGGTGCCACCAAGGCCGAAACGCTGTGGCGCACCGTGTTGCCGATGGCATCGCCAGCAATGATGACCGGCCTGATCCTGGCGGTGGCACGTGCCGCCGGCGAGGTCGCCCCGCTGATGCTGGTGGGTGTGGTCAAGCTGGCACCGTCGCTGCCGCTGGATGGCAACGCACCGTTCCTGCACCTGGAGCGCAAGTTCATGCACCTGGGCTTCCATATCTATGACGTCGGCTTCCAGAGCCCGAACGTCGAGGCGGCCCGGCCGCTGGTCTACGCCACGGCCTTCCTGCTGGTCTTTGTCATCGTGACACTGAACCTGTCGGCCGTCGGCATCCGCAATCACCTGCGCGAGAAATTCCGCGCTCTCGAGAACTGATCGGGCAGGAATACGAACATGACAAACCACGAATCAACCGAAACGAGTTCAGCCATGAATGAACAAGCCAATGGTGCGTCCAAGACGCACGCCATCGACATGAGCCAGTTGCAGCGGGGCGCCGAGTCCCTGTCGCTTGCCAACGAGGACATCTGCATGCAGGTCGACAAGCTGTCGCTGCGCTATGGTGAAAAGCAGGCCCTGCACGGCATCGACCTGCAGATCCCGCGGCAGCGCGTAACGGCATTCATCGGGCCGTCTGGTTGCGGCAAGTCGACACTGCTGCGCTGCTTCAATCGCATGAACGACCTGATCGATGATGTTCATATCGATGGGCGTATACTGATTGATGGCGAGGACATCTACGATCGACGCGTCGATGTGTCGGCGCTGCGACAGCGGGTGGGCATGGTCTTCCAGAAGCCGAACCCGTTTCCGAAGTCGATCTACGAGAATGTCGCTTACGGGCTGCGCTTGAAGGGCGTCAACAAGCGCCACGAGCTCGATGACAAGGTCGAGTGGGCATTGAAGGGTGCCGCCCTCTGGGAAGAGGTCAAGGACCGCCTGCACGATTCCGCCTTCGGGCTTTCCGGTGGCCAGCAGCAGCGCCTGGTGATTGCGCGCTCGATTGCCATCGAGCCGGAAGTGTTGCTGCTTGACGAGCCGGCCTCGGCACTGGATCCGATCTCGACACTGAAGATCGAAGAACTGATCTACGAGTTGAAGTCGCGCTATACCATCGTGATCGTCACGCACAACATGCAGCAGGCGGCCCGTGTTTCCGATTACACCGCCTTCATGTACATGGGCGACCTGATCGAGTTTGGTGATACGGATACCTTGTTCACCAAGCCGGAAAAGAAACAGACCGAAGACTACATTACCGGCCGATACGGCTGATCGCTTGCTGGCAGGCAGGAGCAGAGCAATGGACAAACTGAATCTCGATCATCACATTTCCCAGCAGTTCAACGAAGAGCTGGAAGACATCCGCAACCACGTTCTGACCATGGGCGGCATTGTCGAGCAGCAGATCGGTGACGCGGTCGACGCCCTGATAGACGGTGACAGCGAAAAGGGCCAGAAGGTCGTTCGCGAGGATGCCAAGGTCAACAACCTCGAGGTGCTGATCGACGAGGAATGCAGCCGCATCCTGGCGCGACGCCAGCCGGCGGCCAGCGACCTGCGCCTGATCGTGGCGATCATCAAGACCATCACCGACCTGGAGCGCATGGGCGACGAGGCCGAGAAGATCGGTTACCTCGCCACCCGGCTGGCAGAGGACGAGCGCCCGGTCGCGGACTACAACGCCATCGAGAACATGGGCGGCAAGGTCAGGAGCATGCTGCAGGGAGCACTGGATGCGTTTGCCCGGCTTGATCCGGAAGCGGCCGTGGCAATCGCCAAGCAGGATGAAAAGGTGGACCGCGAGTACGAGGCCATCCTGCGACAGTGCATCACTTTCATGATGGAAGACCCGCGCAACATCAAGCGGACACTGGACGTGATGTGGTGCGCGCGTGCCCTGGAGCGCATCGGCGACCACGCCAAGAACATCTGCGAATACATCGTCTACCTGGTGCATGGCAAGGATGTACGCCACACCGATATCGAGGCAGTGGAGAAGGAGCTGGCTGCGAAGCAGTAATCGCAGTGCCGCACACTGATCACTGGTGAACATTATTTCGCCAGCGATTTTTTTTGGCTAGAATCTGCCGGCATCGGCGTTCTCGGGTACGATTGACGCATGCGGGTACTGTTTGCCAGCGAATACAACAGTTGCCGAAGCCAGATGGCGGAGGCGATCTTCAACCTGTTGTCTGCGGAGGGTTCGGAAGCGTTCAGCGCGGGTTTCGAGCCTGTTGGCTATGTCGATGCCTACGCCATTGCTGTCATGCAGGAGCTGGGCGTGGACATTACCTACAACCAGTCCAAGGGTCTCGAGGACCTGCCGGCCATCGAATTCGATGTCGTGGTGGCCATCAACTGGCCCGAGCCGGAGGTGCTGGCGAAGGGCCGCATGCAACTGGACTGGGATCTCTCGGACCCTTCCGGCATGGGTGTCGAGGAATGCCGCAGCATTCGCAATGAATTGCGAAGCCGGATCGAACGCCTGATTTCCGCACCATTGCCGGTCAGCTAGGGCCGCAGCACAACAGCACAGGAATTTGTCCATGTATCTGGATGGAAAACGTTACCGATTGTCGAACCTGGCCGGCTTCCTGGCCTGCAGTGGCCTGATGGCCTATGCCTATTACGCCCAGTTCGTACTGGGCCTGGAACCTTGCCCGTTGTGCATCTTCCAGCGCGTCGCCATGATCGCGCTGGGCCTGGTGTTCCTGGCGGCGGCCCTGCAGGGCGCCCGTGGTGTCGGGCGCAAGGTCTATGGCGGGCTGGTCTTGCTGGCGGCGGGCAGCGGTGTCGGTATCGCGGCGCGCCACGTATGGCTGCAGAACCTGCCGCCCGACCTGGTCCCGTCCTGCGGGCCGGGCCTGGATTACATGCTGGACGTGTTTCCGCTGGGCGAAGCACTGAAGATGGCGTTCACCGGTTCCGGTGAATGTGCCGAAGTCGACTGGACGTTGCTGGGACTGAGCATGCCGACCTGGACCCTGCTGGCCTTTGCCGGCCTGGGTCTCGCTGGATTGCTGGTGAACTTCTCGCGATCCAGCCGGTGAGTCGACAGCCCGGATGCAGGAAAGGCGTCGCCGGGTGAACGGTCGACGCCTTTTTTCATGCCCGGGTGAGGGTGGTCAGCCCAGTCGTGAAGCCACTTCGACAAGCACGGCGGTGTAGGTCTCGGCCAGCTGGTCCAGTTCCGCCACCGAAACCTGCTCGTCAAGCTGGTGGATGGTGGCGTTGATGGGCCCGAGCTCGACGACCTGCGCACCGCTGGGTGCAATGTAGCGGCCGTCGGAGGTGCCACCACCGGTGCTGTGCTCCGGCGTGCGGCCGCAGACCTGCTGGATGGCGGCATCGACGGCGTCGCGCAGCAGGCCGGGTTCGGTGTAGAACGGCTCGCCGGATTCGCGCCACTCGATGTCGAACTCGATATCGTGATACCTGAGTTCCTCGACGACCTGGTGGCGCAGTCGCTGCGATGTCAGCGCGGGGGAGTAGCGGAAATTGAAGGCGCAATCCAGGGAGCCGGGAATCACGTTCTCGGCACCCGTGCCGGCACTGATGTTCGAAATCTGGAATGACGTTGGCGGGAAAGAGTCCTGGCCATGGTCCCAGATGCGTTCGACCAGGCCCTCGAGCCCCTTGATGGCCTGGTGAATCGGGTTCATTGCAAGATCCGGGTAGGCCACGTGCCCCTGCTTGCCCTTGATCCGCAGCTTCGCGTTCAGCGAGCCGCGACGACCGACCCGGATGACATCACCCAGCGCGTCCCGGCTCGACGGCTCGCCGACGATGCAGTAATCGATCTGTTCGTTTCTTGCCGCCAGCGTTTCCATTACCGCCAGGGTGCCATCCCTTGCCGGACCTTCCTCGTCACTGGTGATGAGGAAGGCAATCCGGAACGCGGGTTCCGGCGTGTCCGCGAGGAATTGCCCGGTAGCCGCGAGCATGGCTGCGAGGCTGCCCTTCATGTCGGCCGCGCCGCGACCGTGCAGGATGCCGTCTGCGACCACGGCATCGAAAGGCGGATGTGTCCATTCGGTCTCGGGACCGGTCGGCACGACATCGGTGTGTCCGGCAAAGGCGAACAGCGGGCCGTCGTCTCCGCGCACCGCCCAGAGGTTGCGAACCCCGTTGCGGTCCAGCCACTCGCAGCGGAAACCCAGGGATTCCAGCCGCGCGGCGAGCACGTCCTGGCAGCCGGCGTCGTCCGGTGTCACCGAGCGGCGGCGGATCAGTTCCTGGGCGAGTTCGAGTGTCCTGCTCATGATGGCCTCACTTCTCGATGGCAGCTTGCCAGTCGCCTGGCTTGAAGCCCAGCAGGGCAAAGTCCCGGCCGGCCAGCACCGGACGCTTCATCAGCGTCGGGTGCTCTAGCAACAGCGCCGGGATGTCGTCCATCCGCCTGGCAGATTCATCGAGCTGGCGCCAGGTGGTCGAGCGGCGGTTGACCAGGGCGTCGCCGAAACGCCGTTCCCAGTCGGCCAGTGTCTTGCGATCCAGTGGCTGCTCGCGCACGTCGTGGAATTCGTGGGCGACACCCTCGCTATCAAGCCACTTCCTGGCCTTGCGGCAGGTGTCGCAGTTCGGGATGCCGTAAAGGATCATGCTTCTTCCTATGCCTCTTCTTGCGCCGATCGCAGCAACGAATTGATGCCGACCTTGGCACGGGTCTTTTCATCGACCTTCTTCACGATCACGGCACAGGCCAGGCTGTACTTGCCATTGGCTGCGGGCAGGGTGCCCGGCACCACCACGCTGCCGGCCGGCACCCGGCCATAGATGATCTCGTCCTTGTCGCGATCATAGATCCGGGTCGACTGACCAAGGAACACGCCCATGCCGATCACCGCGCCTTCTTCGACAATGACGCCCTCGACCACTTCCGAGCGCGCACCGATGAAACAGTTGTCCTCGATGATCGTTGGTGTCGCCTGCAGGGGTTCCAGGACGCCGCCGATACCGGCGCCGCCGGACACGTGCACGTTGGCACCGATCTGTGCGCAGCTACCCACTGTTGCCCAGGTGTCGATCATGGAGCCAGCGCCGACCCAGGCGCCGATGTTGATGTAGGACGGCATCAGCACGGCGTCCTTGCCCACGTAAGCGCCCTGGCGAACCATGGCCGGCGGCACTACGCGCACGCCATCGCGATGAAAATCATCGGTCGAGTAGCCGCTGTACTTCATCGGCACCTTGTCATAGAAGCGCGTGAAACCGCCTTGCACCACGTCGTTGTCGTGGGTGCGGAAATACAGCAGCACGGCTTTCTTCAGCCATTCGTGCACCACCCATTCACCATCGATCTTCTCGGCGACCCGCTCCTGGCCCCGGTCGAGTCGCATGATGGTTTCGTCAATGGCTTCGCGCAGGTCGGGCGAGGCGGAGGCCGCGCTCAGGCCATCGCGCTCCTCGAAGGCGTGTTCGATGATGTCCTGCAGGTTGCTCATGATCGCTCCCGTGTTTCGTGTCGGACTTGCAATGATTCGATGACGCGGCGGATGCGCCAGAGTGCATCTTCGCAAGCCGCGAGGTCCGGTACCAGCGAGACGCGAAGGTAGCCCTCGCCGGGGTTGCCGCTGTCGGTATCACGTGACAGGTAGCTGCCTGGCAGGGTGGTCAGGTTCTCCTGCTGGAACAGCTTGCGGGCAAAGGTCTCGGCGTCGATCGGCGTCTTCATCCAGAGATAGAAGGTCGCCGAGGGAATGTCCAGCTCGGTCACTTCGCCGAGGATCTTCTCGGCCAGTGCGTATTTCTGTCGGTACAGTCGCCGATTGTCGGAGACATGCGCATCGTCGTTCCAGGCGGCAATGCTCGCGTGCTGGGCCGGCAGCGGCATCGCGCAGCCATGGTAGGTCCGGTAGGCAATGAAGGGCTGGATGATGTCGGCATCGCCGGCCGCAAAGCCCGAGCGCAGGCCCGGCAGGTTGGAGCGCTTGGACAGGGAATGCATCACCACGCAGCGCTTGAAATCGTTCCGGCCCATGGCCTTGCAGGCCTCCAGCAGCCCGGGCGGCGGCGTGCCGGCTTCGTCGTAAAGCTCGGCATAGCATTCATCGGAGACAATGATGAAGTCGTGCTCGTCGGCCAGCCCGATCAGTTCCTGCATCTGTTCGATCGACATGACCGCGCCGGTGGGATTGCCTGGCGTGCAGATGAAAACAATCTGTGCGGCTTGCCAGGTTGCCTGGTCGATGCGTGAAAAGTCGGGCAGGAAGCCGGTCTCCGCCGTGGTATTCATGTACACCGGCTCGGCGCCGGCAAGGTAGGCCGCGCCTTCGTAGATCTGGTAGAAGGGATTCGGCATCAGGACCGCAGGCGCGCCCTTGCTTGCGTCGATTGCCGCCTGCACGAAGGCGAACAGGCCCTCGCGAGTGCCGGTCAACGGCACGACGTGCTGTTCGGGGTCGATCAGCTCGCCGAGGTCGTAACGTCGCTGCAGCCACGCCGCAATCGCCTGGCGGAGTTCGGGAATGCCGCGTGCCTGGGGATAGGCCGCCAGGCCTTCCATGTGCTTTTCCAGCTCGGCGATCGCGAAGGCCGGTGGCGCATGTTGCGGCTCGCCAATCGACAGCGCGATGTGTGCCTTGTCGGTCTCGGGTGTGACGCCGGCTTTCAATGCGGCCAGGCGTTCGAAGGGGTAAGGCTGCAGTTTCTTGATAAAGGGATTCATGCCCGTTTCATTCTCGTTGTTGTGGTTTGTCCTGCTGGCATGCCTCGCCAGCCGTGACGATGTCAGCTGTTGGGAGCGAGCTTCTGTTCCAGCAGCGACCTCAGCTGTTCTTCTTCTTCGGGTGTCAATGCCGCATTGGCGCTGGTGGTCATGAAGAACACGTCTTCGGCACGCTCGCCGATGGTCGCAATCTTGGCATTCTGCAGGCGAATGTCCAGTGCGTCGAAGCAGGAGCCGATGCGCGACAGCAGCCCCGGCATGTCTTGCGCAACCACCTCCATGGCAGTTCGTTCGCGGTTGGGCACGACCGAAAAGCTGATTCGTGGCTCGGTCGTGAAGATGCGCATCTGCCGCGGAGTGCGCCGCTGGACCCGCATGGAGTTGGCATCGGCATTCAGGCGCTGCTGCAGGGTCGCGAGAATGTGCTGCTCGCGCTGCGGATCATCGATGGTGCTGCCATCGGCTTCCAGCACCGTGTAGGTGTGGATGACCTGCTCGGGACCGATCACCACGATGCGGGCAGCGACGACGGTCAGGCCAAGCTGTTCCAGTGCGGCGGTGACCTGTCCGAACAGCGAGCTGTCGTCGCGACCGGCAAGGAACACCGATGTTCCGCCATCGTCATTTTCACGCCGCATGTCGAGCAGGATGCTTTCCTGCTTGTTCGCGCTCAGCAGGCTGCGGGTATGCCAGGCGATCTCGCCTGGCACGTGTTGCAGGAAGTACTCGTCGTTCAGGCTGTTCCAGAGGTCAAGCACGCGTTCGGTGTTCACCGCCTGGCTGGCCAGCAGGGCGATGGCCTCGTCCTTGGTTTCCTTGATCAGCTCTTCGCGATCCAGCGGGTTTTCGAGGCCCTGGTTAAGGGCCCTGTGGGTGGCTTCGTAAAGATCGCGAAACAGCCGCGCCTTCCATGAGTTCCACAGCTCCGGGTTGGTGCCCCGGACATCGGCCACGGTCAGCAGGTAGAGGTAATCGAGATGCAGGTGGTCGCCCACGGTGCCGGCGAAGGTGTTGATGACTTCGGGATCCGCGATGTCCTTCTTCTGGGCGGTGACCGACAGCAGCAGGTGGTGCCGGACCAGCCAGGCCACCAGTCGCGCATCGTAGTTCGACAGGCCGTGTTCCAGGCAGAACACCTCGGCATCCTCGGCGCCAAGTTCGGAGTGATCACCGCCACGGCCCTTGGCAATGTCATGGAACAGGCCGGCCAGGTAGGCGATTTCCGGCTTCGGCAGGGCCTGCATGATCTTGCTGCAGACCGGGAATTCCTCGTCGTAGCGGGGCAGGGCAAAGCGCCGCAGGTTCGACAGCACCATCAGCGTGTGTTCATCGACGGTATAGGCGTGGAACAGGTCGAACTGCATGCGCCCGGTGATCTGGCCGAAGGCCGGGAGGTAACGGGCCAGCACGCCGTAGCGATTCATGCGACGGAACTCGTGGGTCACGCCGCGCGGCTCGCGCAGGATCTGCATGAACAGCTCGCGGTGTTGCGGTTGCTGGCGGAACTCGTCATCGATCAGGTGACGGTCGCGACGGATGCAGCGGATGGTGCTCGGGCTGACGCCCTTGATGTCGGTACGCTGCTGCAGCAGGTGGAAGATTTCCAGCAGCGCCGATGGTTGCTCCTCGAACACCTTGTCATGGCAGATCTCGATGATGCCGTTGCGCAGCTGGAACCGCTCGTTCAGCGGCTCGGGCTCGCCGCCGTTCTGCTCGAACAGCTCCTCTTCGAAGAGTTCCAGCAACATTTCATTCAGGCGCGACAGTTCCATGACCGTCCGGTAATAGGTCTGCATGAACTGTTCGACGGCCAGGTTGCTGTCGCTGTCGCTGTAACCGAACTGCTTGGCCAGCTTGAGCTGGGCATCGAACAGCAGGCGCTCCTCGCGGCGACCGAACAGCAGGTGCAGTGCAAAGCGGATCTTCCACAACAGCTGCCGCCCCTCCGCCAGGCGCTGGAACTCGTCCTCGGTCAGGAAGCCGTGCGAGGCCAGCGCCGACAGCGAGCTCGACTGGAAGTGCCGCTGCGTGACCCAGGCAATGTTCTGGATGTCCCGCAGGCCGCCGGGACCTTCCTTGATGTTCGGTTCGAGGCGATAGGCGGAATCGTTGAATCGCCGATGGCGACCGCGCTGCTCCTTCATCTTGGCAGTGAAGAAATCGCGTGCCGGCCAGATGCTGTCGGGGCTGGTTAGGGCCTGCATTTGCGCATGGCATTCCGGGTTGCCGATCAGCAGGCGGGATTCCATCAATGCCGTGGCGATGGTGACATCGGCTTCGGCTTCGCTGCGGCACTCGTCCGGGGTGCGTACGCTGTGACCCACTTCCAGCCCGATGTCCCAGAGCATGGTCAGGAAGCGTTCGATACGTTGCTCGATGGTGCCGCTCGGTGCCTCGGACAACAGGATGAGTATGTCGATATCGGAAGCCGGGTGCAGCTCGCCGCGGCCAAAGCCGCCCACGGCGACCAGGGCGCAATGCTCGGGCAGTTCGACCTGTTGCCAGATGCCGCGCAGCAGGGCATCGACGGCTGCGGCCCGCGCCTGCACCAGCGGCTCGATGGGGTGTTTGGGGGAAAAGGCCGCGGCAAGTTCGGTATCGAAACCGTCAAGCAGCTCGCGGACATGCTGGATGGCATTGGGCTGCGCCAGTGCCGAGGTCAGGGCCCGCGTATCCAGGACAGGGGGTTCGGGCGGGCGAGCGCTCATCGGCTCAGAGATCGTCCTCTTCCTGGCGACGTGTCAGGACTTCGACACCGTCGGCTGTCACCAGCACGGTATGTTCCCACTGCGCCGACAGGGAGTGATCCTTGGTGACCACGGTCCAGCCATCCGGCAGCAGCTTCACCTGGCGCTTGCCGGCATTGACCATGGGCTCGATGGTGAAGGTCATGCCTTCTTCCAGCGTCAGGCCGGTGCCGGGCTTGCCGTAGTGCAGCACCTGCGGATCCTCGTGGAACACCCGGCCAATGCCATGGCCGCAGTACTCGCGGACGATGGAATAGCGATGCCCCTCGGCAAACTGCTGGATGGCATGCCCGATATCACCCAGCCTGACGCCGGGCTTGACCATGCGGATGCCGGTCAGCATGGCTTCGCGGGTGATCTCGGCGAGGCGCTTTGCTTGCTGGTTGGGCTCGCCCACGAAGAACATCTTGGAGGTGTCGCCGTGGAATTCGTCGTGGATCAGCGTCACGTCGATGTTCACCACATCACCGTTTTTCAGCTTTTTGTCCCCCGGAATGCCGTGGCAGACCACGTGATTGACCGAGGTACAGATGGATTTCGGGAAGCCGCGGTAATTCAGCGGGGCAGGAATGGAGTCCTGCTCGCCCGTGATGAAGTCGTGACAGATCTTGTCCAGCTCGGCTGTCGTCACGCCGGGCTTGACGTAATCCCCAATCATTTCAAGGGTTTGCGCAGCCAGCTTGCCGACCTTGCGCATCTTTGCCTGTTCTTCCGGGGTCTTGATGGTGACCGTCATGTTCAATCCTTGCTGACTGGGTGGCGGCTGGGATGAAAAATCCTTGCGCTACAGGGCCTTGTGACCCGAAAAGACCCGAAAAAGGGTTTGTGGCCAAAGGCCGCCTACTCTATAATGCCGCCTCTTTTTTGGCAAACCACACCACACGTGCATCGACACATGGTTCGGGGTGCTCCGGAATCACCGCCTCAGCAGGCGGCTCCGCGGGTCGAACCATGGGATGTACGGAGGCTCAACCCCAGGAGTACAACATGAGCAATGTATCTATGCGCCAGATGCTGGAAGCTGGCGTGCACTTCGGTCATCAGACCCGTTTCTGGAACCCCAAGATGGCGCCGTACATTTTCGGCGAGCGTTCCAAAATCCATATCATCAACCTCGAGAAGACCGTCCCGGCCCTGGATGACGCGCTGAACTTCGTCAGCAAGCTGGCGGCCAACCGCGGCAAGATCCTGTTCGTCGGTACCAAGCGTGCAGCTCGCAACGTCATTCGCGAAGAAGCGGGTGCCTGCGGCATGCCGTTCGTTTCGCATCGCTGGCTCGGCGGCATGCTGACCAACTTCAAGACGGTGCGTGGCTCCATCAAGCGCCTGATGGACCTGGAAGCCCAGGCTGCCGACGGCACCTTCGAGCGCCTGACGAAGAAGGAAACCATCGTCCTGCGCCGCGAGATGGAAAAGCTCGAGCGTTCGCTGGGCGGCATCAAGGACATGAACAGCCTGCCTGACGCGCTGTTCATCATCGATGTCGGCTTCGAGAAGATTGCCGTGAAGGAAGCCCGCAAGCTGGGTATTCCCATCATCGCGGTCGTCGACACCAACAACTCCCCGGATGAGGTCGATTACGTCATCCCGGGCAACGACGACGCCATCCGTGCCATTCGTCTTTACTCGCACGCCGTTTCCGAGGCAATCCAGAACGGTCGCCAGTCGGTGCCGGTCGGCGAGGGCAGCTCGGACGACTTCGTCGAGCTGGACGAGCAGGGCCAGGTGAAGGCTTCCGCACCGAAGAAGGCAGCCCCGAAGAAGGCTGCGCCGAAGAAGGAAGAAGCCAAGACCGAAGCGCCGAAGAAGGCCGATGAGCCGAAGGCCGAAGAGCCCAAGGAAGAGGTCAAGGAAGAGGCCAAGGAAGAAGCCAAGGAAGCTGCACCGAAGAAGAAGGCAGCTGCCAAGAAGTCGACGGCCAAGAAGAAGGCCACGACCAAGAAGGCTACTGCCAAGAAGGCGACGACCAAGAAGAAGGCAACCACCAAGAAGGCGGCTGCCAAGAAGAAGACGGCTGCCAAGTCCGACGACTCGGCCGAGTAAGCGCGTCTGGTGATTCGGTCGGCCGGGCGCTTGCGCCCGGCCGTCTGCCAAGCGAATTCGTTATTCAGAAATATTCAGAGGTAACTCCCCATGGCGATTACTGCTGCAATGGTTAAGGAACTCCGCGAGCGCACCGGCGCTGGCATGATGGAGTGCAAGAAGGCGCTGACCGAGGTCGATGGCGACATGGACGCTGCGATCGAGCACATGCGCAAGACCGGCCTGGCAAAGGCCGACAAGAAGGCTGGCCGCGTGGCTGCCGAAGGCAAGATCGAAATCGCATTCAGCGATGACGGCAAGAAGGCCGCCATCGTCGAAGTGAACTGCGAAACCGATTTCGTGGGTGGTGGCGACGAGTTTGGCGGTTTTGCTGCCAACGTGGCCAAGGCCATCCTCGAAAACGAGCCGGCCGATGTGGATGCGATCAACGAACTCGAGATCGAAGGCGGCACGGTCGATCACGTTCGTCGCGAGCTGATCGCCAAGATCGGCGAGAACATCGGCGTGCGTCGTTTCCAGGTCGTCAATGCTGCAGGCAAGCTGACGCATTACTCGCACGGCGCTCGTATCGGCGTGCTGGTCGATGTCGAAGGCGGTGATGAAGAGCTGGGTCGCGACCTGGCCATGCACATCGCTGCCGTCAAGCCGCAGTTCGTGTCGGCTGACGACGTGCCGGCCGACGTGCTGGCCAAGGAAAAGGAAATCCTCATCGCCCAGTCGCAGGATTCCGGCAAGCCGGCCGACATCATCGAAAAGATGGTCGAGGGTCGCCTGCGCAAGCACCTGGCCGAGATCACGCTGGTCGGCCAGCCCTTCGTGAAGGATCCGGACATGACCGTCGAGAAGCTGCTGGCTTCCAAGTCGGCCAAGGTTGCAGGATTTGTCCGCTACGAAGTGGGCGAGGGCATCGAGAAGAAGGAAGAGAACTTCCGTGACGAAGTGATGGCCCAGGCCCAGAGCGCCAAGTAAGCCTCCGCTTCGCGCATTTTCCTGTCGTGCAGGCCCTTGCGGGCTGCACCACGGGCGGGGGAATGCGGTAAACTGCTGTTCGCCAAGCCCCGCATTGCGGGGCTTGGCGCAAGTGGCCACCCCGAGTGGGGGCCATCGGAGAGCGGCAAGCGGCCAGCTTAGTCGCCAGGCAACGGGTACAGGCGATCGAGGATCAGGGCATGTCAGACGGTGAACCGGCGTTCAAACGAATCCTTTTAAAGCTGAGCGGTGAAGCATTGCTTGGTGATGCCGGTTACGGCATCGACCCCAAGGTCATCGTCCGCCTCGCCGACGAAATACGCGACATCTCGTCCCGCGGCGTGGAAGTCGGCATTGTCATCGGTGGTGGCAACATTTTCCGCGGCGAGGGCCTCGCCGAGGCTGGCATGGATCGGGTCACCGGCGACCACATGGGCATGCTGGCAACGGTCATGAACGCCCTGGCACTGCAGGACGCCCTGGAGAAGATGGGTGTCTATGCGAGGGTCATGTCGGCGTTGCGCATCAACGAAGTCTGCGAGGACTACATCCGTCGCCGTGCCGTGCGACATCTCGAAAAGGGTCGCGTGGTCATTTTCGCGGCCGGTACCGGCAATCCTTTCCTCACTACCGACACGGCCGCGGCCCTGCGTGCCAACGAGATCAACGCGGACCTGCTGCTGAAGGCGACCAAGGTGGATGGTGTCTACGATGCAGACCCGGTCAAGAACAAGAATGCCAAGCGCTACGACACCCTGTCGTTCGACCGCGTGCTGTCGGACAAGCTGGGCGTCATGGATGCAGCGGCCATCGCCCTTTGCCGTGACAACAACATCCCGCTGCGCGTTTACAACATGAACAATGCCGGTGACCTGGCAAGAATTGTCTGCGAAGGCAACAGTTCGCTGGGCACGCGAGTCGATAACGGAGAGCAGGCATGATCGACGAATTCAAGAAAGATGCGGCCAGCCGCATGCAGAAGAGCGTAGGCAGTTTCGAGACCGATCTCGGCAAGGTGCGCACCGGGCGTGCGCACACAAGCCTGCTGGATCACATCACGGTCGAGTACTACGGTTCCGAAGTGCCATTGAGCCAGGTTGCCAACATTGCCGTCGGCGATGCTCGCACCCTGACGGTGCAGCCGTGGGAAAAGACCATGGTGCCGGTGATCGAGAAGGCCATCATCCAGTCCGATCTCGGCCTGAATCCGAATACCGCTGGCGAGATCATCCGCATTCCACTGCCCCAGCTGACCGAAGAGCGTCGCCGCGACCTGATCAAGGTGGTGCGTGGGGAGGCGGAGTCGGCGCGCGTCGCGATTCGCAACATTCGCCGTGACGTGCTCGGCGACATCAAGGATCTCCTCAAGGAAAAGGAGATCACTGAAGATGACGAGCGCCGCGCCCAGGACGATATCCAGGGCCTGACCGACAAGTACGTCGGTGAAATCGACTCCCTGCTCGAAAAGAAAGAGAAAGAGCTGCTGGAAGTCTGAGGCATGGCCGAACCGACCGACGCCAGTTCCAGGGAAGCCGCCGGGGATGTTCCCGGACACGTAGCCATCATCATGGATGGCAACGGCCGCTGGGCGCAGCGTCGTTCGAGGCCGCGGGCCTTCGGGCACCGCGCCGGCCAGCAGGCGCTGGAGTCGACCTTGCGGGCGGCGCGCGAGCTGGGTATCGGCACCTTGACGGTTTTCGCCTTCAGCAGCGAAAACTGGGAGCGCCCGCAGGACGAAGTGGAAAGCCTGATGAGCCTGTTCGTATCGGCACTGGAAAAGAAGGTGCCGGAGCTGATCGAGAACGGGGTCTGTCTCGGCTTTGGCGGTGACCTGGAGCGTTTCCCCGCCAAGCTTCGCAAGGGGATGGACGCTGCCGAGCAGGCAACGGCCCTCGACAGTGCAGCCTTGCGACTGAATGTCGCGGTTGGCTACGGCGGCCGCTGGGATATCGTGCAGGCGGCGAGGTCGGCTGCCAGCAAGGGCGAACTGACCGACGAAACACTGGCCGCCAACCTGGCCTTTGCCGATAGCGGCGAGCCGGACCTGTTGATCAGGACCGGCGGCGAATACCGCATCAGCAATTTCCTGCTCTGGCAGCTGGCATACACGGAACTGTATTTCACGGATTGCCTCTGGCCGGACTTCGACAAGGCAGCGCTGGCTGCGGCGGTCGACTGGTATGCAGGCAGGGAACGCCGGTTTGGCCGGATCAAGGAAGCAGGGGGAGAATCCTGAGATGTTGCTGCACCGCGTTCTGACAGCCCTCGTCCTGCTGCCGCTGGTATTCGGACTCATTCTGTTTGCCCCGCAGCCGTTTTTCGAGGCCGCCGTGGTGCTCGTTATGGCAGCGACCGCGCGCGAGTGGGGTCGCCTTGCGCAGTGCGGCCGTACCGTGGAATTCGGACTGCCTGTCCTGGTCGCGCTGGTTCTGGCAGGAATCTCCATATTTGATTCCGCATTCTGGGCGCATTCTCTGTTGCTTGCGGCACTGGCCCTGTGGTCTCTTTCACCGCTGTGGTTGTGGCGCCGCTGGAAACTGCCTGCCGGCGCCCATTGTGTTGCCGCCATGGTGTTGCTGCCGGCCGCGGGCCTGGCGCTGATGTTGCTGCATGAGCTGGGTGAATTTGGCGTCTGGTTGATCGCCGTGCTGCTGATGGTCTGGGCGACCGACGTAGGTGCCTACTTCGCGGGACGCGGTTTCGGCAACAGGAAACTGGCGCCGAGCATCAGTCCGGCCAAGACCTGGGAAGGCGCCCTGGGCGGCATTTTCCTGGCGGCGGCGGTCGCTGCCGGGATTGCCTTCTGGCAGGCGCAGGGTCTCTGGCTCGAGTGGAGCATTGGCGGGCTGCTGGTAGCCGCTGCCTCGATTGTCGGTGACCTGATCGAAAGCCTGTTGAAGCGGCAGGCCGGTATCAAGGACAGCGGGCGCATGCTGCCCGGGCACGGCGGGGCGCTGGATCGACTGGATTCCCTGCTGCTGGCGGCACCGGTCTTCCTGGCTTACGGCATGCTGGCCGGCCTGTTTGCCGGTCAAGCGCCGGCCTGACCGGGCGAGAGAACAAATACGAAGGCACGTGCTGCGGCTGGAAAGCATCCACCTCGCGGCATGGCCGGAAAGACACCTTTTATATCGGATCTGCATCAAGCAATGAGCGTGGTAATCAGCATTCTGGCCTATGCGGTCGCTATCAGCCTGCTCGTGACGGTTCACGAGTTCGGGCACTATTTGATGGCGCGCTGGATGAAAGTGCCGGTGCTGCGTTTCTCGGTCGGTTTCGGCAAGCCCCTGTTGCGCTGGCAGCCGAAGGGCAGCGAGACCGAGTTTGTCATCTCCGCCTTGCCGCTGGGTGGCTACGTCAAGATGCTCGACGAGCGGAATCCGGATTTCCCCATCGGCCGGGAGGCCGAGTCGTTCAATCGCAAGGCCATCTGGCGCCGCGCCCTGATCCTGGTCGGCGGACCGATGTTCAATTTCCTGTTTGCCATCGCGGCCTACTGGCTGGTTTTCGTGGTCGGCATCCCGAGCTTCGCCTCGATCGTGGGAGACGTTGCGCCGAACTCGCCGGCAGCTCGAGCCGGGGTGGAGCAGGGTGACCGGATCACCGCGGTCGAAGGAACCCCGATCCGGACCTGGTCGGCCGCCAGCATCGAGTTGCTCGAGGGCGTTCTCGATGGCGGGACACTGGAACTGACGCTGGACCGTAACGGTCAACAGCGTGATGTCAGGATTGCAATCGATGATCCCAAGGCGCTGACCGAACCGGGCGAGTTGCTGCCGGGGCTCGGTCTCAGCCAGGCCCTGCCACAGTCCTACGTGGCCAGCGTGTTGCCGGATTCACCGGCGGAACGGGCCGGTCTGCAGGAAGGTGACGTGTTGCTCCGCCTGGATGGCGAGCCGCTGCGATTCGGTGGGAGGCTCAGCCAGGCAACCGCAGACAATGCCGGCAACACACTGGAAATCGACGTGCGGCGCGGTGATCGCGAGCTGACCGTTGCGGTCGTACCGGAAGTCATCGTCGTTGACGGTGTCGAGCGCTCCCGCATCGGGATTGGCGAGGCCATTGCCAGGGAAGATATCGAGCGTTTCATTGCGCGTGACACGCTCGGGCCGGTGGCAGCTGTCGCCGCCGCCGCGACGAAAACCTGGGATTTTTCGGTGCTGACCCTGCGCGTGCTGGGTCGGATGGTTGTTGGCGACGTGTCGTTGCGCAATATCAGCGGCCCGATCAACATCGCATCCTACGCCGGAACGACGGCGAGTTACGGCCTTGTGCCGTTCCTGTCGTTCCTGGCAGTCATTTCCATTTCGCTGGGCGTAATCAACCTGTTGCCGGTTCCCTTGCTGGACGGTGGGCAGCTGTTGTTCCTCGGCGTTGAAGGAATCAAAGGCAGCCCGCTGTCGGCCGCGGCCGAGGCGAGCAGTCAGCAGATTGGAATTCTGCTCATTTTCGGATTCATGTCGCTCGCGATCTACAACGATTTCGCGCGACTGTTCGGTAACGGAGGTTAAGGTTTGCGGAAGCTGGCGTTTGTTCTTGCATTGATGATGGCGGTTGCCATCGCTCCCAGGGCGTCTGCCCAGGAGGCATTCGTTCTCGAAGACATCGAGATAGCCGGCTTGCTTCGCATCTCGGAGGGTACGGTATTGAATTACCTGCCCCTGACGCCGGGCGATACGGTGGGTCGCGACGACATTCAGGTTGCGGTGCGTTCCTTGTTCAGGGCCGGGTTCTTCAAGGACATCGCGGTGCGCCGTGACGGCAATGTCCTGATCTTCGTGGTCGAGGAACGACCATCGATTGCTGCCTTCGAGGTGATCGGCAACAAGGATATCGAGACGCCCGTTCTCATGCAGATCCTTCGTTCGGAGGGTCTGGCCGAAGGCCGCGTCTTCGATCGCTCCGTGCTCGAAGGGATGGAGACGGAGATCTATCGCGTCTACCACAGTCGTGGCAAGTACAGCGTGCACATCAACACCCAGGTGAAGGAGCTGCCCAACAACCTGGTGGATGTCAGCATCGGCATCAACGAAGGTGCACTGGCCAGCATTCGTGACATCAACATCATCGGCAACGAAGTATTCAGTGACGAGCTCTTGCTCGAGCAGATGCAGCTCGAGGTGTCCGGGTTCTGGTCGTGGACGGACGATGCCGACAAGTATTCACGCGAAGCCCTGGTCGGCGACCTTGAAGCGCTGCGTTCCTATTATCTCGACCGTGGTTATGCGGACTTCAACATCATCGACGTGCTGGTATCCCTCTCGGATGACCGCGAGGACGTGTTCCTCACGCTCCGTGTCGAAGAAGGTGACGTCTATACCGTAGAGAGCAGCGAGTTCCGTGGCGACCTGAAGACCGACGAGGAAGCCTTGCGGTCGATGATCATCCTCAAGGACGGCGAAACGTTCTCGATGCAGCTTGCCGAGGCCGGCGCCATTTTCATGACACGCACCTTCGAGTCGCGCGGTTACGCCTTTGCGGAAGTGGAACCCGTTCCCGAGGTCGATCGCGAGAACAAGACAGTGAAGGTCGTGTATCAGATCGATACCGGCGCGCGCACGTTTGCGCGCAACATCATTTTCAAGGGCGCGCCGAAGACCAATGACGAAGTGTTCCGTCGGGAAATGCGCCAGTTCGAATCCGCCTGGTTGAGCAATGCCCTGATCGAGCGCGGCAAGGTCCGTCTCGAGCGGCTGCCCTTCGTCGAGAGCGTGCAGTCGGGCACGGAGCCCGTGGTCGGCGAAGGAGACCTGGTCGATGTGACCTACGAGATCAAGGAACGCTCGGCAGGCAACTTCCTGGTCGGCGTCGGTTTCGGCGGCAGTGCCACCGGTACCCTGCTGAATGCCTCGGTGACCCATGCCAATTTCATGGGAACCGGCGAGCGCGTCCAGGTGGCGGCTGTTTCCAGTTCCTTCTCCAAGCAGCTGGTGCTGTCGCACACCGATCCCTATTCGACCATCAATGGCGTCAGCCGGACGCTCGAGCTGATCTACCGCAGTTCGGATTCCTTCGGCCGAGGCCTCGAGGAATTCAACACCGAGACCTATGGCGCTGCTGCCGACTTCAGTTGGCCGATCAGCGAGTACGAGTACTTCGGCGTCGGGCTGTCGGCAAACGTGAACGAGCTGACCGGTACGGACAGTGCGGGGCAGGGTGGTTCGTCGCTGACCATCACGAACTTCATCACCGATCCCGCGCATGGTGAAACGCGCAGTGTTCCCTTGAATCCGACGATCGACCTCATCGGCATCAAGTACACCGACGTCAACGCCACGGCTTCGTACTCCTATGACACGAGAAACCGGTCGATCTTCGCGACGCGTGGTCGCCAGCGCATCCTTTCCGTCACTGCTGCCGGCGCGCCGGGTGATGTCGACTACTACCGTGGACGTATTTCACAACGTGACTTCTTCCCGATTGGCGCAGGCTTCACGCTGACAACCATCGGCACGATTCGTTTTGCAGACACCTACGGCGAGACGTCCGAGCTGCCGCCGGGCCAGCGTTTCTTCGCCGGCGGTTTCGATACCATCAGGGGCTTCCGCGAGTCCTATCTCGGACCTCGTGACGAGACGACCTATGACGCCGACGGCAATGTTGCGCATATCGGCACCGGCTTCCCGACGGGCGGCAAGCTGAGCACCTTTGCACAGGTGGAGCTGCTGCTGCCCAACTATGGCGCCGAGGATCCGACGACGCCGCCGGAGAATACCCAGTTCAGCCTGTTCTTCGACACCGGCAGTCTCTATGAAGAGTTCGACGACTTCGATGTCGACCAGTTCCGTACGTCGGCTGGTGTTGCAGCCACGTTCCTTACGCCCATCGGTGCACTGCGCTTCAGCTATGGTTACCCCCTGCGTACGCGGGATGGTGACCGCACGGAGCGAATCCAGTTCACCGTGGGGCAGGTTTTCTAGAGTTACCAATGAAGATGCATTCAGGAGAAGCAACCATGCGTAAAATCTTGATCGCCGCCTTCGCGGCATTCGGCCTTTCCTTCAGTGCGCAGGCAGCGGATCTGAAGATCGGTTTCGTCAACATGCAGGCTGTCATCCAGGCCGCACCGGAAGCCGAGCAGGCCCGGAAGACCCTGGAAGAAGAGTTCAAGCCGCAGCAGCGCGACATGATCGCAGACAGCAACGAGCTGAAGTCGCTGCAGGAGCGCTACCAGAAGGACGGCGCCGTGATGAGCGATTCCGAGCGCCAGAACATGGAGCGTCGCATCCGTGACCTGCAGCGCGACCTGCAGCGCCGCGAGCAGCAGCTGCGCGAGGACCTCCAGATCCGCCAGAACGAGATCATGGGCAGCCTGCAGCGCGTGGCTTTCGAAGCCACCAATGCCTTCGCCAAGGAAAATGGCTATGACATCATCCTGATCGAAGGTGTTGCTTATGTCAGCGAAGCCGTTAATGTAACTGCTCAGGTAGTCGAGCGCGTTCGCGGTGCTTCCGCCGAAGGCAACTGAGCGGTAACAGAAGGAACACACCATGGTTACACATCGCCTGGGCGACATCGCTCGGGACTTCGATCTCGAGTTGCGTGGCGATGAAAACCTTGTGATCAGCGGGGTCGGTACTCTTGCGAGTGCCGGCCCCGATTGCATTGGCTTCCTGGCCAACAGCAAGTACCGGTCGCAGCTCGGCAGCAGCAGGGCAGGCGCGGTGATCCTGGCGCCGGCGGATGCCGAGGCGTTCGACGGCAATGCCTTGCTGTCGGCCAATCCCTACCTGGCGTTTGCCCGTGTCGCAGCGTTGTTCGAGCCGCAGCGGCCTGCAGGCCAGGGCGTTCATGCTGCCGCAGTTGTCGACGCGCAGGCAGAAGTGGATCCGTCCGCAACCGTGATGGCCGGCGCGGTCCTGGCCAGGGGGGTTTCGATCGGAGCCGGAGTCGTGATCGGCGCCAACTGCGTGCTGGAGGATGGCGCCCGGGTTGGCAAAGGCACGCGGCTCGCGCCCAATGTCACGCTGTGCCGGGACGTGGTGCTGGGCGAACGCTGCATCGTGCATCCCGGGGTCGTGATCGGTGCCGATGGCTTCGGCCAGGCACCGGACGAGGGCAAGTGGGTCAAGGTTCCGCAACTGGGCAGCGTGGTCATCGGCAACGATGTGGAGATCGGTGCCAACACGACCATTGATCGCGGCGCGCTGGGCGACACCGTCATCGAGGACGGGGTGCGGCTGGATAACCAGATACAGATTGCCCACAATGTCGTGGTTGGCGCACACACCGCGATTGCAGGCTGTACGGCCGTGGCTGGCAGTACCAGGATCGGTCGACATTGCATGATTGCCGGCAAGGTCGGCATTACCGGTCACCTGGACATTGCCGATGGCACGACGATCCTGGCCAGTACCCTGGTCGCGCGGTCGATTGGCGAACCGGGCGTGTATTCCGGCAGCTACCCGATGGAAAGGCTGCGCGAGTGGCGCAAGAACACGGCGCGGGTCCGGCAGCTGGACGAGCTGGCGAGGGAAGTCCGGGCATTGCGCAAGAAAGATTCTTCAGACAAACAATGACATCCAGACCGGTCGCGGCGATGCAGCCGGGCCGGCATTTTTCGAGGGGCAGACGTGAGCGAATCGATTCAGCTGGACATTCACCAGATCATGCAGCAGTTGCCGCATCGCTATCCTTTCCTGATGGTGGACAGGGTGACCGAGTGCGTGCCGGGCAAGCACCTTACGGGCATCAAGAATGTCACCGTCAACGAGCCGTGCTTTACCGGGCATTTCCCGCACCGTCCGGTTTTTCCGGGAGTATTGATCCTCGAAGCGCTGGCCCAGGCAACCGGCCTGCTGGCATTCGCGACCATGGGCAAGCCGCCGGAAGGCAACCAGCTGTACTACTTTGTCGGTATCGACAAGGCGCGTTTCAAGAAGCCGGTCGAGCCGGGTGACCAGTTGGTACTGAAGGTCGAGGTCGAGCGGACAGTGAAGGCTGTCTGGAAGTTCAAGGGCGTGGCCGAAGTGGACGGCAAGGCTGTCTGTGTCGCGGACCTGATGTGCGCGGCGAGAGAGTTTGCCTGATAACGACGAGCAGCCAGGGAGCAAAGCGTTGATCCATCCAACAGCCATAGTGGATCCGTCGGCCAGGCTGGCCGACGATGTCGAGGTCGGCGCCTACTCGGTGATCGGGCCGGATGTGGAGATCGGTTCGGGGACGGTGATCGGACCGCATGTCACGGTGGAAGGGCCCACCGTCATCGGCAAGGACAACCGGTTCTACCAGTTCAGTTCCATCGGCGCGGCGCCGCAGGACAAGAAGTATGCTGGCGAGCCGACCAGGCTGGTTATTGGCGACCGCAACACCGTGCGCGAATTCTGCACCTTCAATCGCGGTACGGCGCAGGACCGTGGCGAGACCACGCTGGGCGATGACAACTGGATCATGGCCTATGTCCACATCGCCCACGATTGCGTCGTGGGCAGCAACGTCATCCTGGCCAACACCGCAACGCTCGCCGGACACGTGCATGTCGGCGATTACGCCATCCTCGGCGGCTTTTCGAAGGTTCACCAGTTCTGCCATATCGGCGCGCACGCGTTCTGCGGCATGGATTCCGGCCTGAACCAGGACGTGCCGCCCTATGTCACCGCGTCCGGCATGCCGGCACGACCGGTCGGCATCAATTCCGAGGGCCTGAAACGGCGTGGCTTCACCGCCGAGCAGATCCTCAATATCAAGCGGGCCTACAAGACGCTGTATCGCTCGGGCCTGCGCCTGAGCGAAGCCCAGGAGCGACTCGAGGCGCGGGCGTCCGAACACGAGGAACTGAAGCTGTTCGTGGACTTCCTGGCTGACAGCTCGCGAGGCATCATTCGCTGATGCCGAGCGGGAGTCGAGCATGACCCGCATCGGCCTGGTTGCCGGCGAAGCCTCAGGTGACATTCTCGCAGCCGACCTGATGGCCGGTTTGCGGACCATCGAGCCGGGCTTCGTGGCGGAAGGCAT
>JAWWBS010000027.1 GCA_033720895.1 Gammaproteobacteria bacterium | reverse complement strand
GCTGGGTTCGGGAAATTTCAGGTTCAGGTCGGTCGCAATGAGGAAATAGAAGCCACCGCAGGTCAGCGAGGCAAGGACAACGCCAATGACCTTCTGACTCGTCGTGAGGTCGATCAGTCCCAGGCTGTTCATGTAGGACAACGGCAGCAGGGCCGAGATATAGACGAACGCCGCCATCATCGCCTGCTGCCGACGAATGCGTTGCTGGCGCTCTACCGTCTCAGTGTCACTGTCAGCCGGGCCGCCCTTGGCAAGAGTTTCGCGCTCCATGGAGGAAGCATATCCCCATCAGGAGCACCTGAACAGCAGGGTCCGGGCATTGAAAAAGCCGCGCAATGCGCGGCTGTCTTTGTAGCAATGACAATTACTCGTCGAATGGATGCCGGAGGACGATGGTCTCCTTCCGGTCCGGGCCGGTGGAGATGATGTCGATCGGCACGCCAACCAGCTCTTCCAGCTTGTTGAGGTAGTTTCGGGCCGCTTCCGGCAGCTTGTCGATGTCGGTGATGCCGACCGTGCTTTCGCTCCAGCCCGGCATGTCCATGTACACCGGCTCGCATTCGGCCAGGCCTTCTGCGCCCAGCGGCAGGTTCGAGGACTCGCCCTGCTCGGTCTTGTAGGCGGTCGCGATCTTGATGGTGTCGAGACCATCCAGCACGTCGAGCTTGGTGATGCACAGGCCGGTAACCGAATTGTTGATCACGGAACGGCGCATCGCCACGGCATCGAACCAGCCACAACGACGGCGGCGACCCGTTGTCGCACCGAACTCGTGGCCCTTGGTGCCGAGGTGCTCGCCCATTTCGTCGAACAGCTCGGTCGGGAACGGACCGGAGCCGACACGCGTGGTGTAGGCCTTGACGATGCCCAGCACGTAGTCCATGTAGCGCGGACCAAGCCCTGTGCCGGTGGCCGCGCCACCGGCGGTGGTGTTCGAGGACGTCACGAAGGGATAGGTACCGAGATCGACATCGAGCAGCGCGCCCTGCGCGCCTTCGAACAGCACCGAACCGCCTTCTTCATGGATGTCATGCAGCAGACCGGTGACATCCGCCATCAACGGCAGCAGCTCCTCGCCCAGCGCCAGGTACTGTTCCAGGGTTTCCTGGAAGTCGACCGGCTCGGCCTTGAAGTAATGCTGCAGCACGAAGTTGTGGTAATCGAGGATCTCGCCCAGCTTGGCCGCGAAACGCTCCCGATGCATCAGGTCGCCGAAGCGCACGGCACGCCGCGCCACCTTGTCTTCGTAGGCCGGACCGATGCCGCGACCCGTCGTGCCGATAGGATTGTTGCCCCGCGCCTTCTCGCGTTCCTTGTCGAGCGCCACGTGGCTCGGCAGGATCAGCGGACAGGCCGGACTGATACGCAGTCGCTCTCGCACCGGCACGCTGCGAGCTTCCAGCATCTTCATTTCTTCCATCAACGCGATTGGCGACAGCACTACACCGTTGCCGATGGTGCACAGCACATTGTCGCGAAGAATGCCGGAGGGAATCAGGTGCAAGACCGTCTTTTCGCCACCGATCACCAGCGTGTGACCGGCATTGTGCCCACCCTGGAAACGCGCCACGGCAGCGCACTTGTCCGTCAGCAGATCGACAATCTTCCCCTTGCCTTCGTCACCCCACTGGGTGCCGATGACGACTACGTTCTTGGCCATCTTGCTTGCTCGCCCCTGCTTGCGTGGCTGCCCGCAGGCAGCACACAGAAATAAGGCTGCACGTCAGTGCAGCCAGAAAATGACTACGACCCCCAGGCTGATGCTGATCAGCCCGATGACCTGGAGCACCGAATCCGGCTGGCTGAGCGCCGACGCCATCATCTTGCGATAACGGCCTGGCGCCAGTGCCGGCATGATGCCTTCGAAGATGAACACGAGTGCCATCGCCGTCAGCACGTACTCCCAGGTGATGCTCACGTCAGCCGCTTACTTCTTGTTACCGAAGTAGCGGAAGAACTCGCTGTCCGGATCCAGCACCAGCACGTCCTGGCCGTTGCCGATCGACTTGCGGTAGCTCTCCAGGCTTCGATAGAAGGAATAGAACTCTTCATCTTCCTCGTAGGCCAGCGCATAGATCTCGGCCGCCCTGGCATCACCCTCACCACGAATGCGCTCGGCATCACGGAAGGCTTCGGCCAGGATCACGGTGCGCTCGCGATCGGCGGCAGAGCGAATCCGCTCGGCTGCCTCGGCACCTTCTGCACGCAACTGCGCAGCGGTACGGGCACGCTCCTGGGTCATGCGCTGGAACACCGAGGTACTGACTTCGTCCGGCAGGTCGATGCGCTTGACGCGCACGTCAACGATGTTGATACCGAACTCGGTCGCAGCGGCCTGGGCCTTCTGCAGCATGACGTCGACGATCTCGGTGCGCTCGGCGGAAACGACTTCCTTCACGGTGCGCTTGGCGAACTCGTTGCGCAGGCCGTCATAGACGATCTTGACCAGTCGCTCGGTCGCGTTGAGTTCGTTGCCGCCGGTTGCACGATAGTAGTTCTCGACATCGGTGATCTGCCACTTCACGAAGAAGTCGACGATGACGTTTTTCTTTTCCTCGGTGAGGAATTCTTCCGGACGGTTGTCCAGCGTCAGCACGCGGTTGTCGAACTTGTTGACGTTGTGCACGAACGGCGCCTTGAAATGGATCCCCGGCTCGTAATCGGAACGCAGGATCTCACCGAAGCGGAACTTGATGGCATGTTCGCGCTCGGTCACGACGAAGAACGGGCTGCCGCCCAGCACGGTACCAACGACCGCGATCAGCAGCAGGAATGGAAGCAGTGTCTTGAGAGCTCTCATTAGCGGTCTCCCCTTGCGCGTGCATTGTTGCGATCACGCGGATCGCTCGAGGAAACATTCTGGCCCTCGTTGCTCGAGTTCGTCGTCGAAGCCTCGGTACGATTGCGCGAGCCTGCCTGCTTCATCAACTGGTCCAGCGGCAGGTACATCAGGCTGTCGCTGCCCTCGGCGGATACCAGCACCTTGCTGGTATTGCCCAGCACCTGCTCCATGGTCTGCAGGTAGAGGCGTTCGCGGGTCACCCCCGGCGCCTTCTTGTACTCGCGCAAGAGCGCCAGGAAGCGATCCGATTCACCCTCGGCATTCGCGATCTGTTCCTCGCGGTAGGCCTCGGCTGCCTGGATGCGGCGAGCCGCTTCACCACGGGCACGCGGCACGACGTCGTTGGCATACGACTGTGCTTCCAGTTCGAGGCGCTCCTTGTCCTCGCGGGCCTTGATGGCGTCGCGCACGGCCGGCTGTACCGGCGGCGGGAAGTTGGCGTCCTGCAGGTTGACCGTGGTGATCTCGATACCGGTGCCATAGGACTCCAGCGTCGATTGCACCAGCTCCAGGGTGCGGCTGGTAATCTCCTCACGGCCTTCACCCAGCACGAAGTCCATGGTGTTCTTGCCCACCACTTCGCGCACGGCGGAATCGGTCACGTCTTCCAGCGTGACTTCCGGCTCGCGCACGTTGAACAGGAAGGAAATCGGATCGGCACGACGGTACTGGACCGACACGGCAACCGTGACGATGTTTTCGTCGCGGGTCAGCATCTCGGTCTTGTACTGGTACTCGGCAATTTCCGAGACATTCACCTTCTCGACGGATTCGATCGGCCAGGGAATGTGCCAGTGCAGGCCCGGCATCGCCACGTTTTCCTTGGCGTCACCGAACTGCAGCACCACCCCGCGCTCGTAGTCGCGGACCTGGTAGAAACCGGAAGCCAGCCAGATGGCCAGCGCGATGAAGAAGATCAGGCCGGCAAAGGCATTGTTGCCCGCGTTGCCGCTGTCGCCACGGCCGCCGGAGCCGCCGCCAAACAGGCCGTTGATCTTGCGTTGGAGATTACGAACAACCTCGTCGAGGTCCGGCGGGCCGTCCTGGCCACCACCTCGGCCGCGATTACCGTTGTTGTTCCAGGGGTCTTTCCCCTGGCCAGGCTCGTTCCAGGCCATGTTGTACTCCAGTCTATGAAATGGTGTGGACGTCCGGAAAACCTTCCGAGCCGCACACGAAAGCGGATTGTAGCAACGGCCAGCCCCCGGTTAAACGGGATTCGGGCCGCTTGCGGGTGAATCGTCCAGGTAGCGGCTACCAGGCGTCGTCAGGCTCGGTTCGTGGCTCCAGGCTGGCATCCAGCTGCTCGTGGCTCACGAGCTGCCTGTATTCCTTGAGTCCCAGGTCGACCTGGAGTTCCCAGCCACCGTCGTCCGCAGCCTTTTCTTCCCGTACGGCACCCAGCTCGAACAGGCGCGCCCGCGCCTTGCCCTCGGCCGGGCCGAGATGCAGCCAGCCCTGCACGGAGGCTTCGCGAACGCGCTCGGCGATCGCGGCATTCAACATATCGAAGCCCTGGCGTTTCAGTGCCGAGACGAAAACCCGCACCGGCAGGCCTTCTTCATTGCGATCAATACGCGGCAGATCCTCGGTCAGGTCGATCTTGTTGTAGACGACCAGCTGCGGCACCTCCTCGGCGCCGATCTCGGTCAATACTTCGTTGACCGTGGCGATGTGCTCCTCCCTTTCCGAATTGCCCACATCGACGACATGCAGCAGCAGGTCGGCATCACGGGTTTCCTGCAGGGTCGAACGGAAGGCGGCAACCAGGTCATGCGGCAGCTGGCGTATGAATCCGACCGTGTCAGCCAGCACCACGTGGCCACCCACATCCAGGTCCAGCCTGCGTACCGTCGGATCCAGCGTGGCGAACAGCTGGTCTGCCTGGTAGACCTCGGAGCCGGTCAGGGAATTGAACAGCGTCGACTTGCCGGCATTGGTGTAGCCGACCAGCGCCACCGTCGGCGTTTCGTTCCTGAGACGCTTGCGCCGGCCCTGCTCGCGCTGACCCTGAACTTTCTTCAGGCGCTCGGTCAGGCTGCGAATGCGGACGTTGATCAGGCGACGGTCGGTTTCCAGCTGGGATTCACCCGGACCCCGCAGGCCGATACCGCCCTTCTGGCGCTCAAGGTGAGTCCAGCCTCGGACCAGCCGGGTCGAAAGATGTCGCAATTGCGCCAGCTCCACCTGCAGCTTGCCGTCATGTGACTGCGCGCGCTGCGCGAAAATATCGAGAATGAGGCCGGTGCGATCCAGGACGCGGCACTTCAGCAGCCTTTCCAGGTTGCGCTCCTGGCTGGGCGACAGCTCGTGGTTGAAGATGACCAGCTCGCCATCATGCGCCACCACGGCATCGCGAATTTCATCGGCCTTGCCGGTGCCACAGAAGTATTTCGGGTCGGGTGACTTGCGCGTACCGGTGATGATGGCCAGCGGCTCGGCACCCGCCGAGCGGGTCAGCTCCTGCAATTCGAACAGGGATTCCTCGTCATGCTGCGGGGTGAAATCCAGGTGCACCAATACGGCACGCTCGCCTGTCTGCGGGCGATCAAACATGTAGACCTCTGCGCCGTGCAGGCGCGTTCAGGAGGGACTCGCTGAAAACAGGATCAGTTGACGTCGGCTTCAAGCTTGCCGCTGTCATCCAGCTGCATGCGCACCGCGCGCGCTGGCACGATGGTGGAAATCGCATGCTTGTAGACCATCTGGCTGACACTGTTCTTCAACAACACCACGAACTGATCAAAGGATTCGATCTGGCCCTGCAGCTTGATGCCGTTGACCAGGTAGATGGAAACAGGAACCTTTTCGCGACGCAGTGCGTTGAGGAACGGTTCCTGCAGGGATTGTCCTTTCGACATGGACCTCACTCCTTGTTCTTCTTCTAAGGCGACGGGCCCTCCAGCTCGTCGGCAACCGGGTACGAAGCCTTCCCGGCTGCAATTGGAGATACACCGAATATGGTGTCAATTTCGCCGATTACAAGCTGGAATCGTTCCAAAATGTACGACTGAGGACAAAATAGCGAAATTCAGGGCCGGTTCCAAGCAATAAACGCCTCTACCCGGTCTGCCAGCTGGCTGGCGAGTTCCGGATCCGTGGCTTCGAAGACTTCCAGGCCGGATTCGCTCCTCAGCCACGTGATCTGGCGCTTGGCGTATTGCCGCGACGCCACAATCCCCTTCCTGACGGCCTCGTCCAGCGGGAATTCACCCTCCAGGTGCTGCCAGAGCTGGCGATATCCCACCGCCCGCATCGAGGGGCACTCCAGGTCAAGGTCGTCGCGCGACTTCAGGGCTGCCACCTCCGCCAGGAATCCGGCCTCCATCATCTGGCCAAAGCGTTGCTCGATGCGCCGGTGCAGCTCCGCCCGGTCCTGTGGCCAGACGGCCAGCTTGAGCAGCTTGTAAGGCAGTTCATCACGTTGCTCTCCCGCGCGTTGCTCCTGCCAGTGTTCGGTCAGGGTCTTGCCGGTCTTGCGATAGACCTCCAGGGCCCGCTGGATGCGCTGGGTATCGGTCGGTTCGATGCGCGCCGCACTCTCCGGATCGACTTCCGCCAGCACGGCGTGCAGCGCGCCCCAGCCACGCTCGGCGGCTTCGTAGAAGATCTCCTTGCGAATGGCTTCATCCGCTTCCGGCATGTCGGCCAGGCCGTTTTCCAGCGCCCGGTAGTAAAGACCGGTGCCGCCTACCAGCAAGGGCACCTTGCCGCGCTGGATGATGTCGTTCATCAGTCCCAGTGCATCCGCGCGAAATTGCGCCGCCGAATAGCGCTCGGACGGGTCGCAGATATCCATGAGGTGATGCGGATAGCGCGCCAGAGTCTCCGCATCGGGCTTGGCCGTGCCGATATCCATGTCGCGGTAGATCTGCGCCGAATCGACGTTGATCAGCTCCACTGGAAAGCGATCCGCCAATGCCATGGCCGCTGCCGTCTTGCCAGAGGCGGTCGGGCCCATCAGGAAAATGGCAGGAGGCAGGCTCAATGCACTCTCCTACTGCCCACGCAGGAACAGCTGGTCCAGCTGTTTCATGTCGAGCTTGAACCAGGTCGGGCGACCATGGTTGCACTGGTCGGCGCGCGGGGTCTTCTCCATGTCGCGCAACAAGGCGTTCATCTCCGGCACCGTCATGCGGCGATGCGCCCGCATCGACGTGTGGCAGGCATTGTCGGCCAGCGCCGCGTCGATGGTGTTCTCGATGCGCTGCGATTCACCATGCTCGACCAGGTCGGCGAGGATGTCGCGCATCAGGCCCTTGAGATCATAGTCGCGCAAGGCTGCCGGCACAGCGCGCAGGATCACGCTGTCCGGCCCCGCGCGATCCATGTCGAAACCGCTGTTGCGCAGCGAAGCGGCCGCGTGTTCCGCACACTCGGCTTCCTGCTGCGACACTGACAGGGTTTCCGGAATCAACAAGGGCTGCACCGCAACCTCGCCGCTGGCCATCTGCGCCTTGAAGCGCTCGTAGGTAATGCGCTCGTGCGCTGCGTGCATGTCGACCACCACCAGGCCTTCCTCGGTCGCCGCGAGAATGTAGATGCCATGCAGTTGCGCCAATGCATATCCCAGTGGCGGTGCAGCTGACAGCGTCTCGGCCTCCGGGTGGTCGGCCACACCCGCGGCCTGGTGCTGGTCATGGGCGTACAAGCTGGCCTGGAATCCGGCACCCGCGCCGAAGGACGCCGGTCGGTCGTCGCCGAGTCGTTGCTGCAAGCCCCCGGACGCGGGGCCCATGTCGCTGCGCTGGCCGGCTTCATTGCCACCTGCCTCGTTGCCACCCGGACGGGTGTCGGACAGCACCCGGTGCAAGGTGCGGAACAGGAAGTCGTGTACATGCCGGCTGTCACGGAAGCGCACCTCGTGCTTGGTCGGATGCGCATTCACGTCTACCCCGGTCGGATCCATTTCCAGGAACAGCACGAAGGCCGGGTGGCGGCCATGGAACATCACGTCACGGAAGGCCTGGCGAATGGCATGCGCGATGACCTTGTCGCGCACCATGCGACCGTTCACGTAGAAGTGCTGCATGTCGGCCTGGCTGCGGGAAAAGCTCGGCAGGCCGATCCAGCCATGCAGGCGAAGACCGCTGGCTTCGTGTTCGATCACCAGCGCATTGTCGATGAAGCCGTCACCGCAGACATTCGCCACGCGCCGGTCGCGGGCCTGTTCCGTGGTTGCCGGTGGCAGGGCGAGCACGTCCTTGCCATTGTGCGAAAGGCGCACATCGACGTCGAAACGTCCTAGCGCAATGCGTTCGACCACCGCCTGCAAATGCGAAAACTCGGTCTTCTCGGTGCGCAGGAACTTGCGCCGCGCCGGGGTGTTGAAAAACAGCTCGCGCACTTCCAGCGTCGTGCCCTCGGGATGGGCAGCAGGTGCCACTTCTGCGTAATTGCCATGGCCGTCGCCACTGATCTGGAATGCCGATTCGCCATCGGCCGTGCGCGAGGTAATGGAAAGCTTTGCCACCGATCCGATGCTCGGCAGTGCCTCGCCACGGAAACCCATGGTCGCGACACGCTCCAGGTCGCCCAGGCTGGCAATCTTGCTGGTCGCATGGCGCGCTACCGCCAGCGGCAGTTCCTCGGGCGGAATGCCCCGGCCATCGTCGCGAATCCGGATCAGGCGTACGCCACCCTCTTCCACGTCGATGCGGAGCTTCCCCGCACCGGCATCCAGCGCGTTTTCCAGCAGCTCCTTGACCACCGAGGCCGGTCGCTCGATCACCTCGCCGGCGGCGATCTGGTTGACCAGTTGCGGTGGCAGTTCACGAATCGGCATGTCGCGGCAAGCCCTCACCAGGCCCTCGAAGAGAAAGGCGACAAGAGTACCGGCTGGGGGCGAGGCTGCCAACGGCAGCGGGGAAAAGGACGCGATCCAGGCGTGTCAGGTGCCGAGCGGAATGACGAGCTGCTCGCCGACGCTGAGGCGATCGTTGCTCTTGCCGTTGGCGGCACGCAGGGTGTTCACACTGACCTTGTACTGGCGAGCGATGCCAGACAGCGTCTCGCCGGAGCTGACGCTGTGAACCGGCGCCTCGCCATCACCCCGGCCTTGCCAGGCCGCAAACAGCGTCCCCGGCGGCGGGTTCGCGAGGAAATGATCCTGCACGCCCTGCACGATCGCAGCCGCCAGGCGTTTCTGGTGGTTGCGGTCCCTGAGCTTGCGCTCTTCGCTGGGATTGGAAATGAACGCGGTCTCGACCAGGATCGACGGAACGTCCGGTGATTTCAGCACGATGAAGCCGGCCTGCTGCACCTTGGTCTTGTGCGGCCGGGTGACGCTGGCAACGCGATCCATGACGCGCTGCCCCACCGTCAGGCTGGCACTCAAGGTCGCGGTCTGGCTGAGATCCACCAGCACCGAACGCACCACGTCGTCCTTGTCGGCCAGCGACACGCCGCCGACCAGGTCGGCCGCGTTCTCGCGCTCGGCCAGCAACTCGGCAGCCATGCTGGTCGCACCGCGCTCGGAGACTACGTAAACCGAAGCACCGCGAGCGCGACGGTCCGTAAAGGCATCGGCATGGATGGAAATGAAAATGTCGGCGCTGTGCTGGCGGGCCTTCTCACGGCGCTCGCTGAGATAAAGGTATTCATCACCTTCGCGAATCATCACCGCGCGCATGCCTGGCTGGGCATCGACCTGGCGCGCCAGTTCGCGGGCAATGGACAGGGCGACATCCTTTTCTCGTGTACCGCCCGGACCGATGGCGCCCGAATCCTTGCCGCCATGGCCGGCATCGATGGCAACGACCAGCGGCCTTGCAGATGGCCGGACATCCGTCACCGATTTCGACGGCTCCAGCGCCTGTGCCTGCTGCAGGCTTTCGGTCGGTTCCAGGTCCAGCACCAGGCGGTGACCGAAATCGCCACTGGGCTTGACCAGGAAAGACTTGGTACGCGTTCCGCCCGCCAGGTCGAACACCACTCGCAGGTCATCACGCTCGCGGGGTGCGGAACGCACGTTCCGGACCAGCGGCAGGATGTCCAGTGGCAGCGAAATCTCGCCACCGAGACTGCTGGCCAGGTCGGCATTCTCCAGGTCGATCACCAGTCGATCGGGATTTTCGAGGCTGAATACCGAGTGCTCTACCGGTGCGGAAAGATCGAAAACGATGCGGGTGCGTTCCTCGCCATCCCAGACGCGTACGCCACGCACCTCGACGGAAGCCGCCTGCACCGGCACAGCCAGCGCCGCCAGCAACAGTGTTGCTGCGCGCAGGAAATACCGCTTTATCAGGCCTGTGGAATGACGCATTCGGACGCACCCATGATGGTCAGTTCCCCCAAATACTACGTCAAGACAGTCGAAAATCAAGAAAAAGCGATATTTTTTAAAGAGATAGGGGACTTACTTAGAGTGCCACTTAAGCGGTCGCGGGCGCTTGCAGCGCAGTTCGTCCCTCCGGCGTGGCGGCCTCGATGCTCAGGCGGCGGCCGGTCTTTTCCATTTCCAGCGCCAGGATCAGGTCGGCGGGCGGTAAATGGCCTGCGCCCTTCTCGGGCCACTCCACCAGCAGAACATGAGCCGCATCAGCCATGTCCCGCAAGCCGATGAATTCCAGTTCCTCGGGATCTGCCAGGCGATAAAGATCGAGATGCGCCACCGGCAAGCCGTCCGTGTCGTAATTCTCCATCAAGGTGTAGGTCGGCGAACGCACCTTGCCGGCATGACCCATGCCGCGCAGCAGGCCACGTGAAATCGTGGTCTTGCCGGCGCCCAGCGAGCCCACCAGGTAAATGACCAATGACTTGCCATAGGCCATGCAGGCCTGGCCGAGCGCACGGCCCTGATCCAGGGTGGCTGCTTCGTCTTCGAGAAAAGGTTTGAGATCCACGCGAGAGCCGCCTTCAACAACGGGTAAATGTCATTCGTGCTGGTCAGCCGCCTTCAGTACCAGCCGCAAGGCCCGCACGATATCACTGGCAATGGCCCCGCGGGGACCATCCAGGGCAATACGTTCGCCCGCCAGGGCATGCAGCAGCACACCAGCCTGGGCCGCACGGCGTGCCAGTTTGCCATCATCACCGAAACCGCTATGGCTGGCTTCCTCGTGCGCCAGGAAGGCCGCAATGATACCGGCCAGCACATCACCCGACCCCGCCGTGGCCAGTGCAACGCTGCCGGCGGCACACAGCGAGAGTTTGCCACCCGGCGAAGCCACCAGCGACCCGGCACCCTTCAGCACGATATGGCAACCGAAGCGCTCGGCCAGCTCCCGGGCTGCCGTCAGGCGATCATTCTCGATATGCGCCACATCGGTTTCCAGCAAGGCAGCGGCTTCGCCGGGATGCGGGGTCAGCACGGTATCGGCATGCAGGTGCTGCGCCAGCGCCGGCTTGCGTGCCAGCAAGCGCAGGCCATCGGCATCGATGACCATCGGCAGCGCCAATGCCAGCGCCTGTTCGAAGGCCTCGGTGCCCCAGATGTCGGCACCAAGACCCGGTCCGGCCACGCAGGCCGTGATGCCGGCCGGCACGCCATTTTCCAGGGCATCGACCATCAGTTCCGGTCGTGCCGCCTGCACCGCCAGCACGCTGTCGGCATGGCAGCGCACGCTGACCTTGCCGACGCCGGAACGCATGGCACCCTCGGCGGCAAGCCTCGCGGCCCCCGGCATCCCGGCTTGCCCGGCGATCACCAGGAGGTGGCCAAACTCGCCCTTGTGACCAGCCTGCCGACGTCTCGGCAGCAGGCCCGGCAGGTGACGCCGCTCCAGCACATCGCACAAGGCCGGCCGGTCGGCCGGATCGAAATCCTTCGTGCCGAGATCATGGAATACGATCTCGCCGCATACGTCAGGGCCACGACCGGTATGCATGCCAGCCTTGCGCGCCACGAAGGTCACCGTCAGGTCGGCCGCAATCGCGGCGCCCAGAACCCGCCCGGTGTCGGCGTGCAGGCCGGAGGGAATGTCGGCGGCGGCCACCGGCAGCCCGGCGGCGTTGGTCGCTTCGATCGCGGCCCGCCATTCACCCTCGACCTCGCGGTCCAGGCCCGTGCCGAACATCGCGTCGATCACGCAGTCCGTCCCGGCAGGAAGGCCCTGCTCGAACGGCGCGATATCGACACCGGCATCACGCGCCGCCTCCCAGGCATCGGCGGCGGCCTCCATGAGGTGCTCGGGGGACTTGAGGTAACGCACCGTGACATCCATGCCCTGCTGCTTTGCCAGGCGGGCAAACACATAGCCATCACCCGCGTTATTGCCGCCGCCCGCCAGCACGCAAGGCGCCTTGCGAGCCGCATAGCGCTGGGTGAACTCGGCAAACAAGGCCTCGCCCGCCTCGCACATCAACTGGTAGGCACTGAGATCGCGATGCTCGATCAGGCGCGAGTCCCACTCGCGCACTTGCTCGGCACTGTAGAATGTCGAATCCAGACTCATGAACCCAGTATACGACCTCAGCCATGAACCGCGACCCGCAGGCACAAAACTCGCCGGAAACACTCGCCAGACTTGCCCGTGAGCAGGCGCTGGCGCTCGGTTTCGACGCCGTCGGCTTCACCTCGCGGCCGCTGGCCGACGACGAGCAGAAGCTTGCGCAGTGGCTGGCCGAAGGCCGGCATGGCGACATGGAATGGATGGCACGACATGGTCACAAGCGCTCGCGACCGGCCGAACTGGTCGAGGGCACGGTCTCGGTCATCAGCGTGCGGCTGGATTACCGCCCCGACGAGCACAACGACCCGGTCGAGCTGCTGGATCATCCCAGCAAGGCCTATGTCTCGCGCTACGCCCTCGGTCGCGATTACCACAAGCTGCTGCGCAATCGACTGCAGAAACTCGCCACCGAACTTGAGGCATTGATCGGTCCCTTTGGCTATCGCGCCTTTGTCGACAGCGCGCCGGTGATGGAAAAGCCGCTGGCACGCGATGCCGGGCTGGGCTGGATTGGCAAGCACACCAACCTGCTGCAGGAAAAAACCGGTTCGTGGTTTTTCCTGGGCGAGCTCTACACCGACCTGCCCTTGCCGCAATCCGAGGCCGCGACCGATCATTGCGGCTCCTGCACGCGCTGCATCGAGGTCTGCCCGACCCGGGCCATCACTGCGCCCTACCAGCTGGATGCCCGGCGCTGCATTTCCTACCTGACCATCGAAAACAAGGGCGCGATCCCGGAGGAATTCCGGAAGCCGATGGGCAATCGCATCTACGGCTGCGATGACTGCCAGCTGTTCTGCCCCTGGAACAAGTTTTCGCAGGTCAGCAAGGAGGCCGACTTCCTGCCCCGGCAGTCGCTGGATGACATTCCGCTGACGGACCTGTTCGGCTGGAGTGAATCGGAGTTCGAGGAAAAGCTGGCCGGCTCGGCCATTCGACGCATCGGCTTCGAGGCCTGGTTGCGCAACATCGCGGTAGCGCTGGGCAATGCAAGGACCAGCGATGCGGTGATCGATGCCCTGCAAGCCCGCCGCGACCATCCGTCCGAGCTGGTCCGTGAGCACGTCGCCTGGGCGCTCGCCCAGCACGGCGCGTGAGCATCCTCAGCGCTTGAGGCGTTTCACCCAGGCTTGCGCCACGGCATCGTGGCGATCGCCCAGTCCATCACCGGCCAGCGCCGCATCGATATCGCCCGCCAGTGCCTTGCCGAACTCCACGCCAAACTGGTCGAAGGGGTTGATGTTCCAGATCACGCTCTGCACGTACACCTTGTGCTCGTACATGGCGAGCAGCGCACCAAGGCGGCGGGCGTCGAGTCGATCCAGCATGATCAGGCTGGACGGGCGATTGCCGGGAAAGACCTTGTAAGGCACCAGGCCCGCTTCGCCCTTTTCGTCGGCACTGGCAAGCACTTCCTGCTCGGTGCGACCCACGTTCAGGGCCTCCATCTGCGCCAGCGCATTGGCCAGCACGGCATCGCGATGCTCGGGGAAATCGCCCTCCACATCATCGACCATGATGACATCCAGCGGCACCCAGCCGGTGCCCTGGTGCAGGTGCTGGAAAAACGCATGCTGGGCATTCATGCCGACATTGCCCCAGATGACCGGTGCGGTGCGGTATTCCACCGGCTGGCCGTCACGGTCGACCTGCTTGCCATTGGATTCCATTTCAAGCTGCTGCAGGTAGTCCGGTAGCAGGTCGAGGGCGTTCGAATACGGCAGCACGCCATGCGATCCGACGTCGAAGAAATTGATGTTCCAGATGCCGACCAGGGCCAGCAGAATGGGCAGGTTTTCGCGCGGCCCCACTGTCCTGAAATGCCGGTCCATGTCCCGGGCACCGGCCAGCACATCCAGGAAGCCATCGCGACCAAGCTTGATCGCCAGTGGCAGGCCGACCGCCGACCACACCGAGTAGCGCCCGCCCAGCGCCGGATCGAAACCGAGCTGGCGTTCGGCCGGGATCCCGAAGGCCGCCATGGCGTCGGCATTGGCCGACACGCCGATGAACTGCTCGGCCAGCACCTGGTCGACGTCGACCCCGCGCCGGTCCGCCAGCCAGTCACGCAGGGTAGCGGCATTCAATACGTTCTCAGCCGTCCGGAACGACTTCGAAACCACGCTGACCAGGGTCCGCTCGGGATCGAGTCGCGCCAGCAGGCGCTGCAAGGTGTGGGGGTCGGCCGTGGTCAGGAAATGCACCTGTTGCGGCGAGGAGGCATCGTCGTCCAGCGCCTCCAGCAGCAATTCCGGACCAAGGTGCGAGCCGCCAATGCCGATGTGCACGATGTCCTTGAAGGCACCGCCCGCCGGCGCGGCAAACGTGCCGTCGCGGACCTGCTCGGCCAGCGCCAGCATCGCTTCCCGCTGCGCAACGACCTGCTGCATGATGTCGTCGTTGCAGACGCCATCATCCGCCTCGGCCCGGTAGGCAACATGCAGCGCCGCCCGTCCCTCGGTGTGATTGACGGCATCGCCGCGCCACAAGGCTTCCAGCCGTGCCGGGAAATCACGGAGTCGCAGCAGCTCGAGAAGGGCATCCAGTACATCATCGTCGATACGCTGGCGCGACACGTCGAGCTGGATGCCGGCCCCCTCGAACAGGTAACGATGGGCCCGCGCCGGATCCTCGTCCAGCAGCTCGCGCAGGCTGCGCCCCTGCCATTCGCCCCGGAGCTCGAGCAACTTCTGCCATTCTGGTGTGGCGGTTATCGTATTCAAGCAGCACGGTCCTTGTCGGCAATCGCGACGGTTTTCATCCCGTTGGTCGTTCCGGTATTCATCCCGGGGATTCTACGCAAAATGCTCGCGGCAAGTGAAAAAGCCACCGTCAGGGACGGTGGCTTCATGATTCGACAAACCTGGCGACTGGCTTCAGGCAGCCTGCACCGGCGTGGTGTTCTTGGTACCGGTCACGTTGTTGTGCTCGTCCAGGTAGACCAGGCTCGGCTTGTGCGCTGTTGCCTCGGCTTCGGTCATCGATGCATAGGCACAGATGATCACGCGGTCACCCGGGCGCGCCTTGTGGGCAGCCGCACCATTGACGGAAATGATCTTGGAGCCGCGCTCGGCCTTGATCGCATAGGTCGTGAAGCGCTCACCACCCGTCACGTTGTAGATGTCGATCTGCTCGTACTCGCGGATGCCAGCGGCCTCCAGCAGCTCGGTATCGATGGCGCAGGAGCCCTCGTAATCCAGCTCCGCGTGGGTCACGCAGGCGCGGTGAAGTTTGCATTTCAGCAAGGTCAGGTTCATTTCCGGTTCCTGATGAATCGATTTTTCGTGTGAACTCCCGGACGACGCGGTCCGGCGTGAAGTCTCGAGCGACGCACTGTCACGGCAACAACTGGCCGCCAGTCAATCCGCGTATTGTATCGCGAGGGATTTCCGGGGCTCAAGGCCGGAATCGGTCTAAGTCAGGTCAGCTGGCAGCATTTACCGGCAAGTTGTCGATCAATCGCGCCTTGCCAAGCCTTGCCGCCGCCAGAACGACGACCGCTTCCGCATCGGCTGCGGCGACCTCCTGCAGGGTGTCGGCATTGCGGATGGTGAAGTAATCCACCTCGAATCCGGCCCGGGCCAGTCTCTCGCGGCCCGCTTTTTCCAATACCGCCACCGACTCACCGGCCTGCAAGCCCTGCGCTGCGGCCCGCAATGCCTGGTAAAGCTCTGCCGCCTGCTCACGCTCGGCAGCGTCGAGGTACTGGTTCCTGGAACTCAGCGCCAGGCCGCTGTCTTCCCGCTTTGTCGGCAGGCCGATGATCTCGACCGGCAAGGCCAGGTCGCGAACCATGCGACGAATCACCTGTAATTGCTGCCAGTCCTTCTCACCGAATACCGCCGCATCCGGCTGGACCATGTGGAACAGTCGCGCGACCACCGTGGCGACGCCACGGAAATGGCCCGGGCGTGACTGGCCACAGAGGATGTCGGAGATTTCCGGCACCTCGATGAACGTGGTCGCCTCGGTACCACCGGGATACATGGTCTCGACATCCGGCAGGAACAGCAGGTCGCAACCGGCTTTGACCAATTGCTGCGCGTCCTGGTCCTCGGTGCGCGGGTAGGCACCGAAATCCTCGTTCGGCCCGAACTGCATGGGATTGACGAAAATGCTGGCCACCACCCTGTCCGCCACTTCGCGGGCCTTTTCGACCAGCGCCAGGTGACCCGCATGCAGGTTGCCCATGGTGGGCACGAAGGCCACGCGCTCGCCCGCGAGGTGCCAGTCGGCAACGCGCTGGCGCAAGTCTTCCAGTTGGCGGGATACGTGCATGGGCGCAGGCTCAGTCGAAGCCGTGTTCGGGACCGGGATAGGTACCATCGCGCACTTCCGCGACGAATTGCTCGATCGCGGCGGCATTGCTGCCGGCGGTGGCCATGTAATTCTTGGCGAACTTGGGTTTCTTGCCCGGCGTGATATCGAGCACGTCGTACAGCACCAGGATCTGGCCATCGACATCGGGACCGGCCCCGATACCGATCACCGGCACGGCGACTTCCTCGGCAATGCGTTTCGCCAGTGCGCTCGGAACACATTCCAGCAGGATGATGTCCGCCCCGGCGCCTGCCAGGGCAACGGCATCGGCCACCATCTGCTCGGCCGCATCGGACTCGCGGCCCTGCACCTTGAAACCACCGATCTTGTGTACCGATTGCGGTCGCAGGCCGAGATGGGCGCAGACCGGAATGCCATTGCCGGTCAGGTAGCTGACCACTTCCAGCTGGTTGACATGCCCTTCCAGCTTGACCATCTGCGCGCCGCCTTCCTGCATCATGCGAGCGGCATTCTCCAGCGCCGCCTGCGGCGTGGCATAGCTCATGAACGGCATGTCCAGCATCAGCAACGCCCGACCGAGGCCGCGGGCAACCGCCTTGCCGTGGTAGATGATGTCATCGACGGTGACCGGCACGGTCGTGGCATGCCCCTGGATCACCATGCCCAGGCTGTCACCAACCAGCACCACATCCACGCCCGCCTCGTCGACCAGCGCCGCAAAGCTGGCGTCATAAGCCGTCAGCGAGGTGATCTTCTGCCCCTCGGCCTTCATTTTCGCCAGGCTGGCCACCGTGACCGGCTTGCCGTCGTGACGCTTGTCGGGACTGGAATACATGGTCGCTCGGATCCTGTTTCGTGCTCAGGGATGCAAAGACTGCCGCGCCAGACCGGCGCTTGCAAGCTTCATGGGGCGCCGCTCAGACGAAGTCCGGCACCGGGTTGAAGTACTGCCGCCCGCTGCCCGCAGATTCGATCGCCTTCACCAGCTGGGCAAAGTCGGCGTCGTTGTCCACCGGGTTGATCTGGGTGGCGTTGACGATCAGCAACGGCGAGCGGTCGTAATTGTGGAACAGCCGGGCGTAGGCATCGGTCAACCGCTCCAGGTAGCGCTGCTCGATCTGCTGCTCGTAGGCAATGCCGCGCTTTTCGATCCGCCGCATCAGGACGTCGACCGGGGCCTGCAGGTACACCACCAGGTCTGGCGCCGGCGCATTCACGGCCAGGTGCCGGTAAGTCTGCTGGTAGAGATTCAGTTCGTCCGGCTCCAGCGTCAGCTCGGCGAACAAGCTGTCCTTTTCGAGCAGGAAGTCCGCCACCCGCACCGGATTGAACAGGTCGGACTGGTGCAGCTCCCGCAACTGCTGGGCGCGCTGGAACAGGAAGAACAGCTGGGTGGGCAGCGCATACTGTCGCGGATCGCGGTAGTAGCGTTCCAGGAAGGGATTCTCATCGGCCTGCTCCAGCACCAGGTCGCAGCCGTAGTGCTCGGCCAGGCGGCGCGCCAGCGAGGTCTTGCCAACACCGATGGGACCCTCCACCACCATGTATTTCGGCCGCTTGTTCATGTCCTTATCGTGCCCATCCGTCGTCCGGTTCCAGCTTCTCCAACCCGTCGCCCGACACCGCTGCCGCGAGTTCGCTGACCGTGCCGAGTCCCGGCACGTCGAGCTGCGGATCGATGTCATTGAGAGGATACAGCACGAAAGCGCGTTGCCCCACGCCGGGATGCGGCAGGCTCAGGCGCTCGACGTTTTCGACGCGCTCGCCATATATAAGTATGTCCAGGTCCAGTGTCCGCGGTCCCCAGCGTCGCTCGCGCTTCCTGTCATGCGCAGCCTCGATGGCCTGCAGGGCATCAAGCAGTTCGAGCGGGGGGAGCGTGGTGGCGAGGCGTGCCACGGCATTGAGAAACCATGGCTGGTCCTGCGGACCCAGAGGGGGAGATCGATAAAGGGGAGAGATGGCGTCAAGCGTGCTGCCCGGCAGGTCTGCCAGCGCCGCGACGGCGCGCCGCAGCTGCACCTGCGGATTGTCCAGGTTGCTGCCGAGGCCGATCCAGCTGCGGACCGCCACGCTACCCGACTCAGTCCTTGTCATCGGCCTTCGGAGAACCACCCGACTTGCGGCGACGACGGCGACCACCGCGCCTGCGACGGCGACCGGATTTTGCCGCACTGCCATCATCCGCTTCCTTGCCACCGGGACGATTGCCCAGCTCGGAGATCATCTGCTGCTGGCGCGAGGCATCGGCTTCCTGGAACTCGGTCCAGAAATCCGCCACCTCCTGCTCGATCTCGCCATTTTCGGCACGCAGCAACAGGAAATCATAGGCGGCGCGAAAGCGCGGATGCCCAAGAAGCCTGAGCGCGCGCTTGCCGGAGCGGGTCTGGAAACGGGTCTGCAATTGCCAGACTTCGCGCATGGGCGTCGAGAAACGGCGCGGAATCGACACGAACTGCTGCTGCTTGCCGGCCACCTCGTCGGCCGCGACCTGCATGGCCTCGGCGGGTGACACGCCCTCCTCCTGCAAGGCTTCGTAGCGCTGCCGTACCGGCTCCCAGAGCAGCACGGCAAACAGGAAGAACGGCGTCACCGGCTTGCCATCCTCGATGCGCGCGTCGGTGTTGCCAAGACCCATGGACAGGAAATTCAGGGCGCTGGCCTTGTCGCTGGCCTCGATGGCCTCGTCGGTCAGCCTGAACATCGGTCGGAACAGGCGGTAATGCCGCAGCATTTCCAGGGTCTCGGCGGCACGACCGCCCAGGAACAGTTTCAGCACTTCCTCGAACAGGCGTGCGGCCGGAATGTCTTCGAGCAGGTTGGCCAGCTCGCGAATCGGCTGCGCGGTCTTTTCCTCGATACGGAACCCGAGCTTGGTCGCGAACCTCACGGCGCGGATCATGCGCACCGGGTCCTCGCGGTAGCGGGTTTCCGGGTCGCCGATCAGGCGCAGCAGGCCTGCCTTGAGGTCGGCAACACCATCGACGAAATCCACCACCGAGAAATCGGCGATGTTGTAGTAGAGCGCGTTGACCGTGAAGTCGCGACGGATGGCGTCTTCACCCATGGAGCCATAGACGTTGTCCCGCAGGATGCGACCGCTGTCGTCGAGATGCTGCTCGGGATGTTCGCTGTCTTCGCGGTTGGCGCGGAAGGTGGCCACTTCGATGATGTCGCGGCCGAAGCGCACATGGACCAGCTTGAAGCGTCGGCCGATCAGCCGGCTGTTGCGAAACAGGTCGCGCACTTCTTCAGGGCGCGCATTGGTCGCAATGTCGAAGTCCTTGGGCTCGTGCCCAAGCAGCAGGTCGCGCACACCGCCACCGACCAGGTGGGCATCGAAGCCTGCCTTGTGCAGTCGGTAAAGCACCTTGAGGGCGTTTTCCGAAATGGATTGCCGGGAGATGCCGTGGTCCGGCCGCTCGATGATCTGCTTTTGGGGTTCCTGCTGGGACACTGCTGTCAACATCCTGTCACCAGGTCGGCACAACAAAGGTACCTGGCAAACGCTCGTGATTCTTTGGAGTCTTGTCTATCTGTCGCTCCGAATTGCCGGTATACTAGCACCCCGCGACGCTGATGCAGCAAGCGCGACGTCAAAACACGAATCAAAGCTCCCTTCGTCTAGCGGTTAGGACGCGGCCCTCTCAAGGCTGAAACACGAGTTCGAGTCTCGTAGGGAGCGCCATCTTTCCCCTGCCAAGCCCTTGCCATGAATGACAGCCCGGACATTTCCACGCTCGCCGCAATGAACGCCAGAACACGGCTGCGATGGTTCCTGCGCCGGATCGCCTGTGCGGTATACGACGGTCTCATCCTGATAGCGCTGTTCATGTTCGCCACCGCGCTGCTGATGCCATTCACCGGCGGTGCGATCGATCCACCACCTTACAACCTGCTGTTCGACCTCTACCTTGCACTGGTGGGTTGCGGTTACTTCCTGCTGGTGTGGAAGCGCGACGGCCAGACGCTGGGCATGCGCGCCTGGCGACTGCGGGTCATCTCGAAGGACGGCGGAAAGCTGGGCGCCGGCGATTTGCTGTTGCGCCTCGCCCTGGGGCTCGTCGGCTGGCTGGCCCTGGGGATCGGCTGGCTGTGGATGCTGGTCGACAAGCAGGGTCGCGGCTGGCAGGACCTGGTCGGCAACAGCGCGCTGGCCAGCGTCCCGAAACCGAAGAAATAATCCCCGCCGCTACGGCACGCGCCGCAGGAAATGCAGCGCCAGCAAGGCCGTCAGGGCCGTTGGCAGGCCGGCCGACAGGAAAGCCGGCATGCTGAACACGATGCCGACCTGGCCCGCCGTCAGGTTCACGATGTAGAACACCACACCGATCAACACCCCGAACATCACTCGCTGGCCCGTACCGACCGTGCGCAAGGGACCGAACACGAACGGCAATGCCAGCACCACCATCACGATGATCGACAGCGGCATGATGGCGCGCTGCCACCAGGCATGCTTGTAGGAACGGACATCCAGCTGGTTGCGCGACAGGAAGTCGGTGTACTCGGACAGGCCACGCAGCGACAGCTTGTCGGGATCGACCACGAACAGGCGCAGCAACTGGGTATCCAGCAACGATCGCCAGGCCAGGCGGTCATGCCGGCGTGACTCGATGCGTTCCTCGTCGATAACCGTTTCGGCCACATCCAGCAATTGCCAGCCTCCGTCCGGGTCGGCCACGGCTTCCTCGGCAACCAGCATGCGCTTGATCCGGGCGCCCTCGCCCAGCTCGTAGAGGCTGACGCCCTTGAGTCGGTCGGCGTCCAGCATCTGCTGCACGTTGAACACGAACTGCCCGTCGCGTGCCCAGACGCCGCCGCGGGCAAGATAGCTGATGCGATTCATGCGTGCCGAAGTGCGCAGGGCCGAGGCACTCTGCTCGGCGTTCGGTGCGACGAATTCACCCAGGCCGGCGGTCAGCAGTGCCAGCACCAGGCCACCCAGCAGGGAAGACCGACCCAGGCGGACTGTCGAGATGCCGGCCGCCCGCATCACCATCAATTCATTGCCGGCCGCGAGATTGCCCAGGCCCAGCAGGCTGCCGAGCAGCACCGACATCGGCATCAGTTCGTAGACCTGCTGCGGCATGGACAGCAAGGTGAACTGGATGGCCTCGGAAATGCCATAGGTGCCCTGGAAGTCATCCATCTGCCCGACCAGCACCAGGAAGCTCGAGAGCGCAGCCAGCAACAGGGCCACCAGCAGCGAGCCGGCAATCACCTGGCGCGCAAGGTAGCGATCGAGCACGCCGAACATCATGCTGCCGCCTCCCCGTTGGACCTGCCGCGTGGCCAGAGCCGCGCCAGGTTCCAGTGCGTCATCTTTGCCAGCAGGACGAATCCGACCAGTAGCGCAAGGAGGTGCACCGGCCACAGGCCGGTATCCGGTGACAGCCTGCCCTTCTCCAGCCACACCTGGGCCACACCCAGCAGGTTGGAGTAGACGACATACAGCAATACGCCGATGACCACGCGTCCATAGCGGCCCTCGCGTGGTCGGGTCTGTGCCAGCGGTACGGCGATGAACACGAGCAGCAAGGTCATCACCGGCCCGCTGATTCGCCAGTGCAGCTCGGCAATGTCGCGCGGGCTGTCCGAAATCAGCAGTTGAACCGTCGGTACGCCATCGCGCTTGAAGGTGCGGAAATCCGGATCATCCTGGCGGATCTGGATGCCGTGCTCGGCAAAGGAGTAGGTCCGGTAGTTGGCATCGCCGATCACGCCGTCGTAGCGCCGCCCGTCATTCAGCACCAGGAAACGCTGGCCGGTGGCCTCGGAACGCACCTGCTCGCCCTCCGCCGCACGAATGGCAACACTTTCGCCATCCGTCTTGCGTGCGGCGACGAAAACGCGCGAGAGAATGCCGGTGTCGCTGTCCGCGGATTCGGCATAGAAGGCAACATCGCCGTCCTTGGAGGTCTTGAAGCGACCGGACTCGAACACCCCTAGCTCCGCCTGCTTCTCGGCAATGCGCCGCGACTTCAGCGCTTCGCTGGCAGCCCAGGGACTGGCAAAGAGGTTCAACCAGGCGACCAGCAAGGCACCGGCCAGGCCCAGCACCAGCACGGGCCGGTAGACATCGCGCACGCCGACGCCACAGGCGAACATCGCCACCATTTCCGAATCCCGGTACAGCCGCCCGAACGCGGTCAGCAGGCCGATGAACAGGCCCACCGGCGTCAGCACGGTCAGGAAGCCGATGCAGGCATAGCCCAGCAGTTCGAACACCGCCGGGCCCGGCAGGTTGCCGGAAGCTGCCTCGCCAAGGAAGCGGGCAAAGCGATGCGCGATGATGATGACCAGCAACACCGCGGTCACGGCAAACCAGGCGCCAATGGCTTCACGCAGCAGGTAGCGGTCGATGATACGAAACACGCCTCAATGCCTCCGGAAATTCTTGTACAGCGCGGTTTTTTTCAAAAGCCACCCGGTTTCGCTAGAATGCGCCTTGCCGCGCCTCGAGTTCGGTAGCGCGCCCTGCCCGCCATCATACTGGCTGACCGCCGCCAATGGCAGTCGCCCGATGCAGGCAAACATGATGAAACGTGCAGGATGAGATTCCATTCCAGCGCCGGTCAACAACACCGGCAACGGTCCCCAGACATTCGTTCAGGAGATTCACATGCAGTTCATGGTCAAGACCGGCAAGCTCGCCGGCATCAAATCGGATTGCGTCGTGGTCGGCGTCTTCCAGGGTCGCAAGCTGTCCGCTGCTGCCACTGAAATCGACACCGCCAGCAAGGGCTACCTCAAGGCTGCCATCAAGGATGCCGGCTTCGAAGGCAACGTCGGCCAGGCGCAGCTGCTGGTCAAGGTGCCGGGTCTCGGCACCAGCCGCGTCATGCTGCTCGGCCTCGGCAAGGAAGCGGACCTCGATTCGCTGACACTGCAGAAAGCCGTGAAGTCCGCTGCCAGCCAGCTGGTCGGCACCGACATCAAGCACG